>JAIRXV010000069.1 GCA_031268115.1 Bifidobacteriaceae bacterium | reverse complement strand
CGCGTCCAGTCTCGCCAGCGGCTCTTCCGGAGGAAGCCATTACCACGGCCGAAGCATATGGTGGGTATGCCGTGATTGTCACCCCATACCACGTGATTGTCCACGCCAGCGAGTTGGCGGAGACGCTTCCTTTATCCTCGCAGGGTGTTTTGACGCATCCAGAACTCGCTGACTTGGCGGACGAAGTGTGGAGCGCAGGGGATACGATTACGCGCCCTTACACTTTGGTCAATCTGGGCGCCCTGCACCACGTTGTGGTGCAGGGCGCGGTGCTGGATGGGAGGTGGGTGCTGTTAGCGATAGCCGACCGCACGGACCAGGTTCGCACAGAGGAATTGCGACGAGACTTTGTTTCCAACATGGGCCACGAGTTGCGCACCCCAATCACGGCTGTAGACCTGATCTCCCAAACTCTGGACTCGGCCGCGGACGACGTAGCAACCGTGCGTCATTTCGCGTCCCGGCTGCGTTCGGTGGCAGAGCATATGGGCCGTTTGACCGAGGATATGATCGCGCTATCGATTGTACAAGACGGTGGCGCGAGATCGCGCTACGGGCGGGTGGATGTCGATGAGGTGGCGGCCGTAGCGCAACAACGGCAAGTGACTCCCGCAGAAGTCAAGGGAATCGAGCTGCGGTTGCGGCAAAAGGCGTCCGAAGCCACAGTGTGGGGGGATTTCGACGCGTTGACCACGGCGGTTGAGAATCTGATTTCAAACGCGATCAATTATTCACCTTCCGGATCTCGGGTCACGGTCACCACCCGCGTTGATTGGGCCGAAAAGACCGTCAACGTCTCTGTTATCGATCAGGGGATAGGAATAGATCAGGCCGATGTGGACCGAATCTTCGAGCGGTTCTACCGAACGGATTCGGCGCGCTCGGAGCGGACTGGCGGAACCGGCCTGGGCTTGTCCATTGTCAGACACACGGCGCTCAGCCACGGCGGTAACGTGGCAGTGGTCTCGCGGCTAGGGGCAGGGTCCACGTTCACGTTGACCATCCCTCTGGAGGAGGGCCGCCAAGCGCGCGACAGCATCGGACCGGACAACGAAAGTGAGATCGACAGTGACTGAGCTGCTGCTAGTGGAGGACATGGACACCCTGCGCGAGGCGCAGGGCTACCTGCTACGGCGCGAAGGCTACGAGGTGCGGTCCGCGGCCGACGGCGCCGAGGCGTTGGAGCAGTTCGAGGCGAAGGAGCCGGATCTCATACTGCTGGACTTGATGATCCCGGAGGTTCCAGGGATAGAGGTCTGCCGGCGAATTCGGCTGGTCAGCGATGTGCCGATCATCATGCTGACCGCCAAGAACTCTGAGGGCGACATCGTGGTGGGGTTGGAATCCGGCGCCGATGACTATGTGACCAAGCCCTATTCCACACCTGAGCTGCTGGCCAGGATTCGGTCGGCGCTGAGGCACCGCCGGCCCCGCTCGGGCGACCCCGACCCGGGAGTACTGACCGTGGATGGCCTGGTGCTCGATGCGGAGCGCCACCGGGTCAGCGTGGACGGGGTAGAGATCGCGGTGCCCCTGCGCGAGTTCTCGATGCTGGAACTGTTCATGCGCAACGCTGGGCGCGTGCTGACCCGGGGGCAGATCATCGAACGCATCTGGGGTTCGGACTACTTTGGAGACACCAAGACCCTCGATGTGCACGTGCGCAGGCTGCGGGGTAAAATCGAGAAAGATCCGACGGTCCCGCGCCGCCTGGTGACCGTGCGAGGGCTCGGCTATCGACTGGAGGAGTAGTCGCGTTGTCCAGGGTCCCTGTGAGCGCGATTCGGGGGCTGCTTCGCGAAGAGCCTCGGACGGGGTTAACGTTGCGGATGGGCTCCGCGATGATTTCGCCTTGGGACAAAGGGCCTGAGTTTGACTGCCCGAAGTTTCGCTCTGGGACAAAAGGCCCGGACCCTTTGTCCCAAGTTTCGTTGTATGGGGCAGCGTTAAATAACTAGGAACCGGGGGAGGCCCGGTTCCCCAGAACTTGGGAGGTATCCCCCCATGATTGCTTCGTACGCTGGCCGTGCGCCGATGCCGGATAACCCAGCGGGTCAGGGCCAGGCCTGGATGTCTGCGCCGCTGCCGCAGCCCGCCGTGAGTGGACGATGGGACTTCACTCCGCCGCCCGCGCCGACGGCGCGGGCGGCGGCCAGCGCACCGCTCTTGCCGGACTTCAACGGAGGGGCGCCTGTCAAACCCGTTACCTCTCGGATCGGAGCGCCTGTGCAGCCTGAACCTCCAGTTGAGGGCGGGTTCGCCGCCGCCGTCACCGCCGAGGTTGAGGCGTGCCAGTCCGAAGCCAATCCCGAACCAGTCCCGAGCTCGCGGTCGGCGGCGACCGAACTCGCAAACGGCGGCGGCGATATGCGGTCGCGAGACGCTGCGCCCAGACAGGGCGACACGGTGGCCGGTCCCGGCTCGGGAGTGAAGATGGCTTCCAGTTCGCCGACTGTCTATTCCGGTGGGGCGGGCGGCGCCACTCAAGGGTTTACGGCATCGGCGAACGCGCTGGCCGGGAGCCCATCGACCGTGGGCGGCCCCGATTCGGGGGTCTCGATGCCGTCCGCTGTCCCATCGATGTACGCGGGCATCGCCGGTGGCACCGATTCGGGATTCGCGGTTGTACTTGGGGCCCCACCTGCGCCTTCCCGCCCGATCGACCTGCCCACCACGGGATTCGGCAGTCCGGCCCTTGAGGCTGTCCCCCTGCCCGTCCCAGGAGTGGAGTACAGCCGCGGGCGCGATGCCACGGCCTCGTCGCAAGCCGTCCTACCGCCGCTACCTCGGCTCAAACCCCCACGGACGGGAATGGTGGTTGGGTCGATCCTGACCCTCGCGGTCGCGTTGCTTGCCGTGTGGCTGACGGTCGGGGGCGGATTGGAGACACTCTCAACGCCCCTGGGATCCAAGACAGTCGGCAGCGACGCCGTCGGATTCGCCGAACTCCCCAAGGGCTGGGAGCTGGCCTCGAACGTGGAATCCGTCGACCTTGCGGCCGACCCGGCTAGCGCCGTCCATGAGACTTGGACGACTGAGGGCGGGTCGCTCGTCCTTTCCACACTCGGAAAGGCGGCAGCACCGATCGGTACCGCCGAAGTAGAAGTCCTGGCCAGCGCGTGGAAACTGGACGCCCCAGTGATCGAAGAAACCGTGGTGGACGGCCTCAAAGCATACGTAGCGACCGGTACGTCAACAACGGGGTTGGAGTTCAGGAAACTCTTGATCATGACCGACAGAGCGGGAGAGACCCGCTTTGTGGGCGCCATGTCCGAGACACAAGATGGCGCCTCCCTCAAGGCGATCGACACCTACAAGCTGGGGTAACGGGGGGCGCTTAGAACTCGGGGGAAGGGCGCCATGCGCGGATGCTCTAAAGTTGAGCACTGCTGGAAGGCCCAGGTCACCCTGAAAGAAGAAGCGCCAGATGTCCGATCCCCGATGGTCTCACGTTCCACCAGACCAGCAACCGCCCCCCTGGAACGCCGCCGCGCCCCCGGGTAGGCCGTTCCCGGATGGATCGGCTGCGGTGCCGCCGGGTTTCCCGGCGCCAGGTCCGACTGGCCCGCCCCCTGGCGGTTTGCCCCCTGGTTTCCCCCCGGCCCCTTCCAGCGCTCCGTTCCCCGGCGGTCCCGCCGCGGCGCCGCCTGGTTTCCCGGCGCCAGGTCCGGCTGGCCCGCCCCCCGCTTCGGTGCCCGGGCGGCCTGCCTACTCGGGATCCAGTGGGCCGGCATCGTCCCCCTGGGATCAGCCGAGTGCCGCTCTAGGGGCAGACCAAGCGGCGATAGCGGGCTATCCCATGGGCGTGCGGGAGCTGCCGACCGAGAAGAAGCGTTTGGCCACCAAGATCATCGTGTCGAGTGTGATCGTGGCGTTTGTCGGGTTCGCGGCGTTCCTCCTTTTTGCCTACCTCACCGACAACGAAGGACTGGGCGCGAGCCACAAGCGGGTAGGGACTGAAGCCCTTGGATTCATCGATGTGCCCACCGGCTGGACGAAGCCCGCCGATGACGAGGCGACAGACCCAGACGCCGATTTCATCCAAGAGACTTGGGATTCAGGGTCTTTCGGAAAGGTCCTTCTAGCTCGTTACGGGCTTCTTTTCCGGGGCGAGGCACCGAAGACGGTAGTGGCCACTTTGATCGATGCCGCCGGTGTCAAAGATCCGG
>JAIRXV010000404.1 GCA_031268115.1 Bifidobacteriaceae bacterium | reverse complement strand
CCGGAGCTCAAAGCCGCCGCGCGAGCCGCCTGGGAGGCAGTAGGCGGACTCGTCGGCGCCGAACTTGCCCGCGTAGACCGGCGGCCAGCGGCGGTGTCCACACTCAGCCGATGCCGCCCTCTTGCTCTTTCATTTCGGCGACCCTGCGTCGTCGAATCAGCCACGAGATCAAGTAGAAGGACACCAGCGCAAAGGCGCAACCTCCGCTCACCAACCAAGTGAGCGACCAGGGCCAACGGAACGCGATAGCCAACGCCGCCACCAGCAGGGTCACTCCTATCGCATAGGCGCGGTGGGCCTGCATTCTCCCCGTTTTCATCCCGTGCAGTTCTTAACGCCGACCACTGTCCATTCCCGGTTCATTGGCACTATCTTCGTCTGATAGCACTTTCCATTGCTGATGGTGGTGTTACTCGCGATGTCCACGATTGCTTGATATAGCGTTTTCAACGTCGGCGCACCGATCGCGGTGCACACGGCTGCTGCGAATTTGGACAGTACACCCGGCAGCTTGGGCAAGCCTGAACATACCGCCACCGCTGCGGCGCCGCCCGCAGCTACCACTGCTGACGCGACTGCTTTGATTTCGTCACCAAACATAT
Organism: Bifidobacteriaceae bacterium; assembly: GCA_031268115.1. Taxonomy (GTDB): domain Bacteria; phylum Actinomycetota; class Actinomycetes; order Actinomycetales; family WQXJ01; genus JAIRRT01. The sequence goes on along the minus strand of JAIRXV010000404.1, from coordinate 2,073 downwards.
TCAGATACACACCCCAACCGAAGGTAAGCCTTGGATCAGACACGACCGGATAAGCGGTATCCGCACGATGGGCTATCGTTTGGATAAGCATCGATCCGTCGGCTCGGTACGTGGTTTCAACAGGGTTATCTTCGGCATCGATAGCCCAGGGGGCGTCGATTGTCGCTACCGCGAGAGATGCTCCCGTGCTAAACGGCAGCGTAAGCGTGGCAGAACCGTCATCCAACACGACGGGCGTAAAGCTGTCGCCGAAGTCGTAAGTAAACTCATGCGGTGCGTCCGCATTCCATGTCACGGTTTCTGCCCTGAGTGACCCGTCCTCCAGCACCTGGACAGCGGCTTGACTAGCCTGCGCGGGGGCATCGTATATGACCGTTCCGCCCCCCATAGCGACGCCCTCGTTCCGCGCAAATTCCTGGGGAAGGCCCATTGCTATTGCAGGAAGGTCAAACGATTCCGGCAAGGTGATCCGGATCGGTTGTTCTGGGCTGACGGGTACATCTATTCTGGCCGGCGCCGCATCAAATTCGAGCAGACCGCTTGTCCGACTACGTGGATGTGTGACCTTAGGGCCAGAGTTGACTTGGTCCAACACCTCGAGCGCCGCCGCCACAGTCGGCGCAGCCTCGCCTCCAGGATCGTCCTGGGCCAGCGCCGCTGTCAGCGAGGACACGCCGATCGCCGCAGCTAGTGCGGCCGCAAGGGCCATGGTTGGCTTGCGGTGATAGTTCATAGATCCCCCGATCTTTGTCATGATGCTGCCGACCGTTGGACGGTCGAGTAGCGCTTGTGGTAGTCAGGCTAACACGGGAATCTGCTGATGCCACGTCCACGTCGCTGACGCTGCACTACGAGTGGGCCGGGACACGGCCGGGCCGCTGGATGGAGTCGGGGCTGCACTCGCTAGCCGCGTGCAGCGGGTTGGCGTCAACGCTGTGACTTACGCAAACGCTGGGACGAACGACCAGCGACCGATCTTGGCCGCGAGGCGAACTAAGGTTCAGTGCAGCACCGGTCCCTCCGCCAGGAAAAGCACGAACCCCGCCACCAGTATCGAGGCGGCCAATCCTGCTGCCACCAGCAGCAGGGCGATTACTGGCTTTAGGAAGGACCGGACCCCTCGCCGGCGCACGGGACGCTTGAAATGTCCGAAGCCGCCTATCGCGAACGCCGCCATTACGGGAACGGCCGCGCCCAGGCCAACCGCCAGCCAGTCGCTGCTCTGGTCGGCGACGCCCGTGGCGAAGGAGGCGGTCGCGAAGCTGGCGCCAAGCCCAAACCAGCACACGAACGGGGATGTGGGCCACCAGCGCCGGTTGGCCAGCGGGACCGGCAGCCGGGGCCGTCTGGCGGCGGTCGGCTCCGTCAGGGTGGACGCCTGGACCGCGAGCGCCTGGCGTGCTATCGCCTGGATTTCGGCGGCGGTCTGGGTCGGTGAGACCTGCGAGTCCGGGTCTACCAGGACTTCTCCGGATGACCCGTCCCGCAATTGAACTACGACCGCGAGTCCGCCCGCGCCCATGCCGTTGGCGGGCCGCGTTGGGTGCCTCTTCAATGCTTGAGCGTTGGTCTCAAGGCTGGCGACGTCACTCCAGGCGAACGAACGCTCCACAGCCAGCGGCCCGGTGCTCCACACGTCTATCCCGTCCGGCCCGAAAGTGAAGCAGCGGCTGCCGGGGCCGCGCAGTATGACGGCCCCGGGCCTGAGGCGGCCCAACGTGCGACGCAGCGCGTCCGGCCCCGGCAAGCGGCCGACCAGGTAGTACATCCCGCCGAAGCTGGCGGGTGCGCCCAGCCACACCCACAGGGGATTCCAGTCGCGCAGCACCATGCCCCAAATTGTTAACGGGCCGAGCAGCGCTAACGTCATCCCAACGGTTACGGGCAACCATCGGCGAAGGCCGGGGCGGGCGGGCCGCCTGAGGCCCTCGCCGCGTCCGGCCCGGCCCCAATCGTGGTATCGCTCGGCGTCCACCAAGGGCTCGAACCTCTCCCGCCAGGATTCCTCGTATATCCGTCCAAATGCCTGGCGGTAGTGGTCCCATTCCGCGGCGTTGTGGAAATCGGGTCCCA
>JAIRXV010000401.1 GCA_031268115.1 Bifidobacteriaceae bacterium | reverse complement strand
TGGCTTCAGTTTCACCGCAGTGATTGAGCTGCACAACCGCGATCTCGACGATCCGATCGCCGTACTCGGGTAGAAAACCAGTGGTGTCTACATCGACAACAACGTATCCAGCCATATCGTGCCCCTTCGTACTAGGAGGTATATGCCTGGGGCGACACGGGGCGAGGTGGGGGCGGGGGCGGCCGGGACGATTGGGGCCAAGGACCCATGGTACCCCTTCGGGGGGGTGGCGTGCGCCACAAAGTGGGTCGGGTTTGTCGGTTGGCGATCTGGGTACGGGGAACTGGCGGTGGGGCGGGGGTTCGTGGGTTCGTGGGCGGCATGTGCCGCCATTACGAGACCACGCCCACGGCCGCGCACCCGACGGGCGTGTTCAGCCCCATGTTGGGAATCGAGCAGATCTCTTCCAGCTTGTCGTCTGCGATGGTGACATCCGTCACCCCGTCGTCATCGGCTCCCCCGTAGGGCTCTCCCTCAACAAGGTAGACATAGCTCGCCTCGTAGGTCCAGGCAACCTCTATGCCGGGGTTGACGCGGTCGCCGCTCTCGATCTCAACGGCCTTTACGTCCCCGGCCATGATCTTGCGATACATCTCTGCAGCAGTCATGTCTTCCACGGCCGCTGGGTCTACCTGCCAGCCACGCTTATCGATCCGCAACTCTCCGTCCGCCACATACTGGAATCCGTCGGTGAAGGTTGCCACGGTGTAGGAGCCGGCGGTCACCACCACGGTCACGGGCCCAGTCTTCGACGGCGACCGCGCGGAGGCCGGGGTGATGCACAGGGCCGTTGTTGCCGATTGCACCGTCAGCGGGTCGCAGGCCACGCCGCCCACCGTGACATCAAGGTCGCCCTGGATGTGGTCGCCGTGCAAATGGATTTCCGTGCCGCCCTCAATGGCCCCCTTATCGCCCACCATGGCGTGGATCTTCGTCATGGGGCAGGTACCGCTGGCGACCTTAATGCGGGAATACTGGGAGGATTGCGGCTGATCGTACTTCATGGCCTGTGTCTGCGCCCGGACGCCCCCGGCCAGGCGCCCGTCAGGTTCGAGCATGTCATCCGGCACGTGGAAAGTCGCAGCCACGCCCGTCTTCGGTGCATACACGGCCGCGGCGGTGCGGCCCAGGTACTTTTCGGCCTTTGTTGACTTTGTCCAGTAGCCGTCGAAGAGCACCGGAACGGTGGTATCGGCGCCACTTGGGGATTGCATCGTCAAGGTCAGCTCGCAGATGCCGCTAGCGGACCTGGCGATGGAAGCTGAGTTCGGCCACCACGGCACAATCTTTTGATTAGCACCAGTATAGTTGTTCATAAACATGGCTGCCTTATCGCCGCCACTCGCCACTAGTTCCTCTCCAGCTCCGTCACCCTCGCTACTCCTCGTGTTCGGGCCAAATGTGTTACCGGACACTGTCGCGATGCCCGTCGCCCTGAGCCAAATGGCCGGGCCCCGAAAGCCGTCAAAATGGTTATTCTCGATGTAGACGTTGGATAACTCCGAGTTGTTGGAAGTAGTGTGGTTCATATAGGCGCTGATAGCATGGACCTGATCGGACACAACCGCCAGATCGTTGACAAAAGTGTTACTGCGGATGTAATTCTTGCCCTCCATCGGGGCGCCCTCGGGCAGATAGATCAGACTGCACCACCCATCGCCCGGCAAGATGCAGGAGCCACTGTTCAGGATCTCATTGTCGTGAAAATCCAGGTTGGACAGTCTCACCGAGGAGTAGATGACACCCGTGAGCACCACAGTGTCCCATGAGGTGCCCTTCTTCAAGTTGGTGAAGTGGCTTTCACCCACGTTCAGTCCGTCTACCTTGGCGTTGGCGTTGAACACAATTGAGTTGTTTACGCACCCGGAGCTGTCTTCGGAGGTGCACGTATACGCGGCACCGGGCTCGTGAGACGATGTGAACGTCACGTTAGAGATGGACACGTTCGTAGTGGTAGCGGTACTGCCATTGGGCGTAAAGCAAACGGCTGCGGAATCGCAATTATTGTCTTCTCCGTCATCCAGGTTACCCACCGTATAATCGCTGAACGAGATGTGGTCGGCACCATTAGAAATAAGCAGAAAGTTCTTGGTAATCACGCCAGTCTTGGTGAGCGTGGTCCCGCCCTGGATGTTGACCCACTTTGACTTGCCGCTGATGCCGATCACGGTTTCGCCGCCCTGCACATGGGAGAAGTTGAAAAGGTTCACGTGCTCGGCGTTCACCCAGAACGTTGTTTGCTTGTTGTTGGTGCGGTGGCCTATGTAAAGCTTGTTCTGAAGATCCACCTCCATAGGGACGGCGATAGAATAGTGGGCTCCACTCGAGCCGAGGTTGTTCACAGACGACGTGATCATCATGTTCGTGGGCTCGACGATCCAGATGGCTTTGGCATCCCCGGCGGCGAACCCAGTGGCCAGCGTCACGCGCAAGGGGTTGGTGGCGGTATCCGTTTGGCTATTGGCCAGGGTGAGCGCTGCCCGCAGGGTGCATTCGTTCGTACCGCCCGCGGTGTAGCTGTCTGAGCCCATGACGCAGCTGCCACCCGGGGCGTAGGCCGCCGAGTTGATGTAGATGGTGCGCCCTTGGGGCACCGCCGCCGACGCGGGCCGCACTGCGGGAGTCCCCAAGCCGGTCGATGCCAGCAGGCAGGCCGTCGCGATCACCGCGGCAACCACTGAGAATCCCCGTGACGAGGATCTCCTGGTGCGTGCCCCGGCACCATCGCGGTCCCCCAACAGGACAGAACGCAAGAAACAAGCCATATCGGCCCTAACAAGGATTTCCCCCGGTCTATTCCCGAGGGTGTTCGTTGACTAGGGGCCCCGAGGCCAAGGCCGGAAGCGACACTCTACCTGGTTGACCAGTGGTTTCGCGATCCGGCCGGGCCGTTGGTCCGCCCGCGGGTGGAGTCTGAGCGGATCCGAAGAGGCGCACGCGCGAACCTTGGCATGTCGGGGCGGGAAGGTAACGCGATACGACCGCACTACTGAACGCCGAAGCGAATTGGAAGTGCTCAGGCCTAGCTGTGCGGGATGATGGCGCGATGGGGCTACCACTTCTGGGTCTGGACCAAGCGCGGAGGGTGGCCATCGCCGCCCAAGGGCTGGACCGGCATCGTCCAGAAAAGGTGCGAACCCAGCACCTGACCAACGTGATGAACCAGCTGGGTTTACTGCAAATCGACTCGGTGCAAGTGGTGGAGCGAGCACACCTGATGCCGCTGTTCTCCCGCCTCGGCGCCTTCGACCGGGCGATCGTGGACCGGGCCACCAAACGTTCCCCCCGCAAGCTGATCGAAACCTGGGCCCACGAAGCGAGCCTGGTCCCGCCCGATGTGTACCACCTCCTGGAGTGGCGCCGGGCCGGTGTCAACCGCTACGCCTGGCGCCGGATGCAGCGCGTCGCCGCCGAGCACCCGGGCGCGGTGGCAAGGATTCGCGCACTCGTGGACAAACACGGACCGCTAACCTCCCGCCAGGTCCACACCAAACTTGGCTACGAACACACCCCAGCGGGCGGATCGTTCGGATCGTGGAATTGGAGCGAGGCGAAAAGCGCCCTCGAATACCTGTTCTTCATAGGGCAGATCGCTAGCGCCGGTCGGACGGCACAGTTCGAACGTCTCTACGACTTGGCCGAACGAGTGGTTCCACCGCCCCAAACAGACCTACCGGGGGATCCCGCCAGCCAACAACGCGCCCTGATCGAGATCGCGGCGCGTGCGCTTGGAGTCGGAACCGAACGCTGCTTGGCAGATTACTTCCGCATGCCGACCGACCTGGCGAGAATCGCCATCGGCGCCCTGGTGGAACGAGAAGTGCTCCAGCCAGTTCTCGTGGAGGGTTGGCCTCGGCCAACGTACCTGCACCGCGACGCCCGTCAGCCCAGGGCGGTGACAGCGCGGGCGCTACTCAGTCCGTTCGATTCGATGGTGTTCGAGCGCCGCCGGCTGGAGGAACTCTTTGGAATGCACTACCGCCTGGAGTACTACCTGCCGCCCGCCCGGCGCGTCTGGGGGTACTACGTCATGCCTTTCCTCTTGGGCGAGCAGATGGTTGGGCGGGTCGATCTCAAGGCCGACCGGGCGGAGGGCAGGCTGATGGTTCGCCATGCGTATTTGGAGCCGGGCGCGAGCCCAGCTGAAGTGGCGCCGCCCCTAGCCGCCGAACTGGCCGATTTGGCGCGGTGGCTCGGGCTCAGGGACATAGACAGCGTTGCTGGCGGGGAGCTTGGCAAGGCGCTCACGCGCGCGGCAGGAAGCTGAGGCCGGTAATCGGGGAGCCGGTGGGGGGGCTTGGGCGGGGGCGTGGGTTGGTGGGGCGGTGGTTGGTGGGGCGGGGGTTGGTGGGGCGCGCGCCGCGCGGGGCCCGACAACCCCGCGTCTGCCCCGGGCCCACCATGAGGCACGCTTGCGGCGGTGCCTCATTCAACGACGGTTGACGCGCTCGCGCCAGCAGGCCGGATGCCAGTGCCGGCGGCCCGCAACCCCCGTTTCTTCCCCGAGGAGGCCGTCCGCCTGCCAGACAACGATGCTTGGGTTACCCGGCGGGATTTCCTGGCCGCAACCTGGGCAGATGTAGGTCTTGGAGGCCGGACCCGCTGCGCGAACCATCCAATCGCCATCGGCGGCGGACTCCCGGACCGCAAACCCACCGCGCGCGCGTTCGACATCCAGGGGCGGATGCCCAGCAGCGGCGCGGCGCGAGCGACGCGACCGTTTGCCCATGGCCCGCGCCTAGAAAAGCCGCGCGGTGGGGTCGTCTACCCCGCGCATTTCGTCGTAATCCAACACAAGGGTGCGCAGCCCACGATCCTCGGCCAACACACGGGCCTGCGGTTTGATCGCCTGAGCTGCAAATACGCCGGTCACTTTGCCCAGCAGCGGGTCCCGATTCAGCAATTCCACGTACCGGCTGAGCTGTTCCACGCCGTCGATCTCACCGCGCCGCTTAATCTCCACGGCGACAGTTCCGCCCCCCGGATCGCGCGCCAAAATATCGACGGGGCCGATGGCGGTCGGATACTCGCGCCGTATCAAGCGGTGGCCGGGCCCTAGGAGTTCGATCTGGGCGGCGAGCAACTCCTGTAGGTGCGCCTCCACCCCGTCCTTGACCAAGCCCGGATCCACCCCGAAATCGCAGGACATGCGGTCAAGGATCTCGAAGATCCGTATGGTCAGTGCGTCCTCGCCTTTCGCGTGGCGAACCGTCCACACTTCGATGACGCCCTGGCCGGCCTCAGCGTCCGATGGCGGCCCCTCCACCAGCTTGCACGGCGCCGTCATCCAGTTGAGCGGCTTGTAGGAGCCCCCGTCTGCGTGGATCAGAACCGATCCGTCGGCTTTGACGAGGACTAGGCGAACCGCAGGGTCGAGGTGGGCGTCGAGGCGCCCGGAGTAGTCCACGGAACACCGGGCGATCAACGCGCGCACGGCGTGGAATGCTACCGGACGCGTTGGGAGGCTTGGGCGCCGCGACCATCTGGCGGGCCCCGCCGCGATGCGTCGCCTCGGGGCCGGTGCGGGGTGCCCGGACCGGTGCGGGGTCCTCTACTTCAGCCCGGCACGGTAGATCTTGCCGGGCTTGGGGTTACCGCCGAGGATCTCCGAAACCGTTACCAAGGTATATCCCCGGTCCTCCAGGGTCTGAATCATCTCGTCCAGGGCATCGGCCGAGGCCGAGTGCAAGTCATGCATGAGGACGATGGCGCCGCGTTGAGTGTGGCGTTCGACGCTCCGAAGGACCTTGGCGCCGTTGCGGTGCTCCCAGTCCCTGGTGTCCACGCTCCAAAGGATGGCCGCCGCTCCGACTGAGCCGAGCACTCCGGCCACGCGTCCATCGATTCTGCCGTAGGGCGGGCGGACCAGGGCGGGGCGCACGCCAGTGGCCTTTTCGATCTCGCGGGCGGTGCGTCGGACCTCAGATCGGATCTGCCCCTCGGTAAGGGATGTCAGTGCTCGGTGATCCCAAGTGTGGGACGCGATCTCGTTTCCTTGGTAGGCCGCCTTTTTGAGGACGCCGGAACGGTTGGCCACTTGCGATCCGATGACAAAGAACGTCGCGACCGCATCGTGCCGTTCGAGGATCTCAAGGTAGCGCCGGGTGTGGTCGCTTGGACCGTCATCGAACGTCAGAGCGGCGCATTTCAC
>JAIRXV010000387.1 GCA_031268115.1 Bifidobacteriaceae bacterium | reverse complement strand
AGCCGCCGATCTTGGCATCCCCATGCCAGTCGTACTCGTCGTTCTCAAGCTGCTCGACGATCTTTACGGCGAAAACCTCGCTGGCCTGCTCAAAGCCGTCCTTCGTGGCCGTGACCTTGGCGTAGACGGTACCGGCCTTCTTCGGGGTGACAACCAAGTCCCCGCCTTCGCCGGCGGTCGTGGCAACGGTCGCCTTGTCGCTGCTGGTTGTCTCAACGGTGACGTGGGCATCGGGGGGATCGAGTACGAGGGGAACGGTGGTCGGCGAGATTTTCACCAAACCGGGATAGATGTCCAGCACTTGGTCGGGAATGTCTCCCAGGCCGATCATCGGCGCGCCGATGGCGGACAGCGACCCCATAGGCACTAACGCCGCGGTGACAGCCAACGCAACAAGGCCATGTAGGCGTTTCACGATCGCTTAACCTCCTTGGTAAGCACTACTTAGAAAGGGCTAGCGGTCCTATCGGCTCCACGCCGATGCAACCGCAACAGGAAGTGGAAGCGCTTCCACTATCTCTCACAGACTAGCCCGAAGCCCGCCAGAAAGCAACAGGGCGAAGTCGGGACGGGCGTTCCCGGCGTCAGCCAACGGCTCCGGCCGCGACCGCTTCGGTCGGACGGGGCGTCACTACGCCAGCGTCTCCCAGACCACATCAACGGTTGCGCCGGCATCGGCCACGGGAACGGTCTGACCCGCTATGAGCTTGCCATCCACCCGCAACGCGCCTAAGTGAGGTGGGGTCGCGTTGATCGCGATGCGGTAGGTCGCGCCGCGGAACTCGCGGGTCACCGTGTACGGGCCAATCTCGGCGGCCACGGTTGGGTCCACGATAAGGCCGTCGAATCCGGCCCGCACACCCAGTAGGTATTGGCTGACCGCCGCAAAGTTCCATGCTGCGGTGCCGGTCAGCCACGAGTTCTTGGCCTCCCCGAAGCGCGGCGCCTCCGGCCCGGCGATCATCTGTGCATACGCATACGGTTCGAGTCGATGGATATCGCTAATCGCCTCACGGTAGGCGGGCGTGATGCGGCGGTAATAGTCGAACGCGCGGCGCGGATCGCCGACCATGGTCTCCGCGATTACCACCCAAGGCACCGTGTGGCAGAACACGCCCCCATTCTCCTTATAGCCCGGGGGATAGGTGGTTATCTCTCCCAAAGTTTGGCGATAAGAACGGAACGCCGGCGCCACCAGCGCAATGCCATGTTCGTTTGCTAGGCGCGCGGCCACGGAAGCCAAAGCGCTTTGGGCGCGTCCGTCTGTATGGCCCGCGCCGCCCATGATGGCCAGACCTTGGGACTCAATAAAAATCTGGCCTTCAGTATCGGTGTGAGTTCCCACTGGTCGGCCCGCGTGATCATAGGCCCGCAGGAACCACTCGCCATCCCAGCCATGGCGGACGATGGCGTCCCTCATCGTTTCGACATCGCGTTGCGCTTGGGCGGCCGGCACGTCGCGCCCGACGCGGGTCAACAGCTCCACGAAATCGGGCCCCACCAGCGTGAACAGTCCCGCGATCATGACCGACTCGGCCGCACCGCCGGGAATATTGGGCGCGGTCTGGAAAGACTCTCCCGGAGTAGTTGAGGCCACGTTGAGATTCAGGCAGTCATTCCAATCGGCGCGGCCAATTAGGGGCAAGCCGTGTGGACCGAGATGGCCGATCACGTGATCCCACGAACGCTGCAAGTGTTCAATCAGCGGAGCGGCCAGATCGGAATCGGAATCGAACGGAACGGCCTCATCGAGGACAGCCAGATCCCCGGTCTCCTTGATATACGCCGCCGTGCCAAGAATCAGCCAGAGCGGATCGTCGTTGAACCCCGATCCGATCGCATCGTTGCCGCGCTTGGTGAGCGGCTGGAACTGGTGATAGGCCGAACCGTCCGGAAGTTGAGTCGCCGCCAAATCGAGAATGCGCTCCCGAGCGCGTTCCGGAATTATGTGAACAAAGCCCACCAAGTCCTGGTTAGAATCACGGAAACCCATGCCCCGCCCCAGCCCCGTCTCAAAGTAGGAAGCCGAACGGGACAGATTGAACGTGACCATGCACTGATAGGGGTTCCAAATGTTGACCGAGCGGTTGAGCTTGTCGTCCGCCGAGTCCACCGCGAAATGGGACAGCTTCGCGCTCCAGTCGTCCGCCAAGCGTTCCAACGCAGCTGCGACCTGGCTGGACGTCTGAAAGGCCGCCAACAGCTCACGGGCTCGATCTTTGCGAACCACTCCAGGGGCCTGCCACTTCGCGTCCCGCGGGTTCTCGATATAGCCGAGGGTAAACACCAGTTGACGCTCCTGCCCCGGGGCGAGGTCGACCTCCACCGCGTGAGAGGCTATCGGATACCAACCGGAGGCAACAGATCCGGTGGGAGCGTCATCGTCCACCACCTTGGGAGACGCCAACGATCCCCACGTGCCTAAGAACGCGTCCCTGTCCGTATCGAAACCGATCAGCGGCGCGTTGACTCCAAAAACCGCAAAATGGTTGCGACGCTCACGGTACTCGGTGACGTGGTAAATAGCCGAGCCCTCGACCTCAACCTCCCCCAAGGAAAGATTGCGCTGGTAGTTAGTGGAATCGTCCTCGGCGTTCCACAGGCAGAACTCCAAGTATGAGTAAAGGCGTAGGTGTTTGGGTTGGTCCGTGAGATTTGTCAAGGTCAAGGCGTGGACCTCGGCATGGACATCGAGGGGCACAAAGAAGACCGATTCGGCGCGCACACCACCGCGCTCACCCAAGATCTTCGTGTAGCCCAGGCCGTGCCTGGCCTCAAACCGGTCCAAGCGGGCCCGGACAGGCGCGAAGCTGGGAGTCCAATAGTCATCGCCGTCGCGAATATACACATAGCGGCCACCGGTGTCCGGCGGAATATTGTTGTAGCGGAAGCGCGTCAGGCGCCTGAGCTTCGCATCGCGGTAAAAGCTGTAGCCGCCCGCCTGATGCGAGATCAGGGAGAAGAACTCTTGCGATCCGAGGTAGTTGATCCAGGGGTAAGGGGTATGCGGGGTGGTAATGACGTACTCTCGAGCCGCGTCATCGAAGTAGCCATAGGTCTCAGCCATTAGATCCTCCATTGGGACACCGTTGCTCCCGAGGGCCGAGGTCGGCGGCCTGGTAGCGCTTCCACGGGGATGGTATCTCACCGCCGCTTTGTTGCGCGTTGGGGTGGGGTGGCGGGATGAGGTGGATGGAGTGGGTAGGTCGGGTGGAGTGGGTAGTGGGTTGGAGTGGGTAGGTCGGGTGGAGTGGGTAGGTCGGGTGGAGTGGGTAG
>JAIRXV010000310.1 GCA_031268115.1 Bifidobacteriaceae bacterium | reverse complement strand
CGCCCTGATCCTCGCCTGTGCGGCTATCGGCATGGGGCTGGCCGCTGTTGTCACGCCGCTTGTGCGGACTCGTGTGACACCCGAAGCCTGGGTGGTGACGTGCGCTTCCTTTGGCGCGTTGGGGCAGTGCGCTATCGCCTTCACGTATGCCCTGCCCGTGCTCTTGCCCGCAGCGTTGGTGCTGTCGCTTGGGATTCAAGGCGGCAAGATTGCCGTTGACACGATTGTCCAACGCGATGTGGCCGATTCCTTCCGCGGGCGGGCATTTGCTCTGTACGACTTCGCGTTCAACGCAGCGTTCCTCGTCGCGGCGGCCATTGCCGCCCTTTGCTTGCCCTTGAACGGTTATTCTCGCCCGCTGTTTGTCGCGCTGGCCGTCGCGTACGGCGTCATCGCCGTGGCCTTTGGCGGGGCCATCCGCGCCGGGGAAAGTCCGCCGTCCTAACGGCGCGCCGCCCACCACGCCAGCAGGGCCGACTCTACGTTGTCGCGTCCCATCGGACCGTTGTCCATGCGCAACTCCAATAGGAACTTGTAGGCCGCGCCAACGTCGGGACCGGGTTCGATGCCCAGAACCGCCATGATCTCCTGCCCGTTCAGTTCCGGGCGCACCCTGGCCAACTCCTCTTTCTGGGCCAGCTCCGCGATCCGCGCCTCAAGATCGTCGTACGCGAAGGCCAGCTCATCGGCTCGGCGCCGGTTTCGCGTGGTGCAATCCGAGCGGGTCAGACGATGAAGCCGCTCCAACAGGTCGCCCGCGTCGGTCACATACCGGCGAACAGCCGAATCGGTCCAGCCGCCGCTGCCATACCCGTGGAACCGCAGGTGAAGCTCCACTAGCCGGGACACGTCTTTCACGGTGGCCGAATCAAACCGCAGCGCCTTCAAACGCTTCGTCGTGAGCTTCGCCCCGACCACCTCGTGGTGGTGGAACGAAACCCCTCCGCCAGGTTCGAAACGCCGCGTAGCCGGTTTTCCGACATCGTGCATTAGCGACGCCAAACGCAACACCAAATCCGGTCCAGGCACCGGCCCATCCGGCCCTGTTTCCCGCGAAATAGCTTGATCCAGCACCGTCAGTGTGTGCTCGTAAACATCTTTGTGGCGGTGGTGTTCGTCAATCTCCAATTGCAGCGCGGACAGCTCGGGCAGCACCTCATCCGCCAGGCCGGTGTACACCATCGCCTCAAGGCCTCGCCGCGGCCAGGGCGCGAGCAGCAGCTTCACCAGTTCTGCTTGGATGCGCTCCGCCGAGACGATGCCGATCCTCCCGGCCAAAGCCGACATCGCGGCCAACGCCGATGCGTCGATCTCGAAACCCAGTTGGCTCGCGAACCGAGCCGCCCGCAGCATTCGTAGGGGATCGTCGTTGAAGGACTGCTCGGGGGTGGCTGGCGTCCGCAGCATTCCGGCAGCCAAATCCTCTACCCCCCCGAACGGGTCCACCATCGCGATCTGCGGTAAACGCACCGCCATAGCGTTGACCGTGAAGTCTCGCCGCGACAGGTCGCCTTCCAGCGATGTTCCAAACTCGACATCCGGTTTGCGCGAACCGGGCAGGTAAGCCTCCGTGCGGTAGGTCGTGACCTCGACGATGACGTTCCCACGCCTGGCGCCAATGGTCCCGTACGCCCGGCCCATATCCCAATGGGCGTGGCCCCATTCGGCCAAGAGTTCTTCGGTTTGACTGGGTTGAGCCGATGTCGCGAAATCCAAGTCCGCTATCTCGCGGCCCAGGAACGCGTCCCTGACCGGCCCACCTACAAGCGCCAGCTCATGTCCCGCAGCTTCGAAGGCACGCCCTAGCGCGGCCGTTTCCGGCGGTAGCGAAACTAAGGCCGCGGCCGCGCGGCGGCGCAACTCGGCCAGCGGGAAAAGGTATGGAGAGCTTCCAGACACGGTCCACCAGGGTAACCCCCAGCCACCGCTCCGGGCGTCGATGACGGCCGGAGTCTCGGTGTCGTCATCGGCCGGAACCGTCGGGGTGTGAGTCACTTTCGCGTCGTTGGTGGGTTGGTGCCGCGACCTTGACGGGGCCTTGGGACCCGTGGTATATGTGGAGGTCGCGACGCTGGAGTCGGCGACGTCGTTGGCACCCTTGGTGTTCTTCTCTTTGCGGCACTCCACAAGCGTTCGTCGCGGGTCTGTTCAGTGAGTTCGATGTAATTCGATCATTAAATTGTCTAGAGATTGGAGTTGAAATGAGAAAATCCTTGATACTTCCAGCTTGTGCCGCGGTCCTACTCTCGCAGGCACCGATCTCAGCGGTCGCGACAGACGGTCTTGGACTGCTGTCTGTGACTATCTCGAACCCTTGGGTGGATTCCGCCAGATTGTCGGGGACGTCTGTGCCTGTGGAATTCACTGTCGTGATCGACGGAGCGATCGGATCGGTCGCGTGGACAGCGAATGGGTCGGACGTTGAATTGGATTCGGGATCGGGGTTCCTATGCGGCGGAAGCACGCCCGGCGAGGGCCTGTCAAACGGGACACACACGATTTCAGCATGCACCACGGGTGATTTCGTGCATCCCGGACA
>JAIRXV010000305.1 GCA_031268115.1 Bifidobacteriaceae bacterium | reverse complement strand
TTCGTCGACGGTGTTATCGATGTCGCCCAACGCGGACGTTCGCTCGGCCTGCATCTAATCTTGGCGACGCAACGGCCCGCTGGGGTCATCAAGGACAATCTGCGCGCCAACACGAATCTGCGGATCGCGTTGCGAATGGCCGATGCCGACGATTCGGTCGATGTCCTGGGCGACTCCATGGCGGCGTTCTTCGATCCCACTATTCCAGGCAGGGCCGCGGCCAAGACCGGCCCTGGGCGAATCACACCGTTCCAAACCGGATACTTAGGTGGGTGGACCGCCGGCGAGGCTCCACCCAGCGAAGTGGATGTGGCCGAGTTGGATTTCGGCACCGTTGCCGAATGGGAAGAGCCCGACGCCGGTCAAGGCCACATCGAAGTGGCCGATCCCGGCCCAACCGACATCGCCCGGTGTGTCGCCATGGCCCGTGCGGCCGCCGAAATGGCGGGTGTGGTGCCGCCCCGCAAGCCATGGCGCGAACCGCTAGCGCCCAGCTATGACCTGGAGAAACTCAACGAGTACCGCGACGATGAACACTTCCTGCTCGGTGTGGAAGACGAACCGGAACACCAACGCCAAACGGTGGTCTACTATGAGCCGGACCGAGACGGCAATATGGCTATCTTCGGCGCCGGAGGAACCGGCAAATCGACGGCCCTAAGGACCATCGCGGTTTCTGCGACTTTCTCCGCCCGCCACGGCGGTCCCGTTCACGTGTATTGCCTCGATTTCGCTGGCGGGGGCCTGCGTATGCTGGAGGATTTGCCGCACGTGGGGGCCGTCATCGCCGGCGATGACGAGGAGAGGGTGACGCGGCTGCTGCGGATGCTGCGAGATGTGGTGGACGATCGAGCGGTCCGGTTCGCGAAGGACAACGCCTCGACCCTAGGGGAATACCGCCGGCTAGCCGACATGCCAAACGAACCGCGCATCCTGCTGCTGGTAGACGGAATGTCCACCTTCCGAGAGGAATACGAATACAGCCGATTGATGCAGTGGTTCACGGTCTTCTCGCAGATCGCCGCGGATGGGCGACCTTTGGGCGTTCACATGGTGGTGACGGCGGACCGCGCCAGCGCCGTCTCGCCGTCCATTGCCTCTACGATCCAACGTCGGGTCGTCATGCGGATGGCATCGGAAGACGACTACTTCATCTTTGGGGTGCCAAAAGACATCCTCAACGCCTCGTCGCCACCCGGCCGAGCCGTGTTGGATGGCAACGAACTGCAATTCGCGATTCTTGGCCAAGACCCCAACGTCGCGGTTCAAGCCCGGCGCGTCAAAGGTATCGCCGCCACCGCAACCCGGCGCGGGGAGACCAAGGCGCCCGGAGTGTTGAAGCTGCCCGAATCGGTGGCGCTGGAAGATCTGCCCGCAGTGGATTCGCGCGGCTGGCCCGTGATCGGCATCGACGACGAGACGCTGACGCCCATCGGGGTGGAGCCGCGCGGTGCCCTGGCGCTGTCCGGTCCGCCCGCGTCCGGACGGACCACCGCGCTGCTGACACTAGGCGCGGCATTGAAGCGGGCAGTGGCAGGCCCCAAGGCGGTTCTGATGGCTCCGCGGCGCACCGCTTTGGAATCCCAACTACCTTGGGATGCGGTGGCCGTGGGCGAAGAAAGGGTGAGCGAAATGGCGGCCGACCTCACCAAAGCGTTGGACGCGGAGCAGATCCCCGCCGGTCAGCTCGCGGTCTTCATCGACACCCTGACGGACTTCACCGGCACGTCCGCCGAAGACCCGCTCGACTCGCTGATCAAGGCAATGGTCCGCGCCGAACAGTTCGTAGTGGGGGAGTCGGAGTCTTCGACCTGGCCGCAAGCATGGACCTTGGCCAAGCCGATGAAGGCCGGGCGCAGGGCGCTGATGTTGATCCCGCCGGACATGGAAGGCGACTCGTTGGCCGGCGTGTCTCTACCTCCGGTGCGGGTGGCCGATTACCCGGCCGGCCGCGGCTTCCTTGCCACGGGCGGCAAGGCCCGCAAGCTCCAGGTGGCACAAACCCGGTGACCGTGGATGGCCTCGGGCCTATGGGGATCGATACATGTGGATCTATCCCCATTGCACGGCGTTTTCCGCCCCGTTACCGTAGGCATCAACCTCGGAGCAACGCTCCCGGGAAAGCAACAATCAACCGAGAAAGGTGAACGACAATGGCAGGAACGCAAGGCGGCAAGGGCAACTTCATCGGCCTCAACTACCAGGAGGTCATGAACCTGTCCAAGCGGTTCACACAAGCTGCGACTCAACTCCAGACCCTGATGCACGATATCGATCAACTCTGGCAGAACACCACCTGGCAGGGGCAAGACGCGCGGAACTTCGAGAACTCTTGGAACAGCCACAAGAAGGTCCTCACCACCATTATGAACAACCTGACCACAGCTTCGAAGCAGGCATCGACCGACGCCACACAGCAGTCTCAGACATCGTTGGGACAGAACTGATCCCTCCGGCCGCACCCGTGCCCGCGGCATCGATCGCGGGCATGGGTGCGTAGTCATTTGGGCCTCGGCGCCGAAAATTCCGGTCCGACACCCTGACCCCTACCCTCACGTCTCACGATTGGGAAGCCCACCATGTCTCTTTCGCGTCATCGACGCTCAATCGCTGCGGCAGCAGCAGCCGCGCTAATCGCCGGCCTATCCATCTCCGCGATCGTCCCAGCCTCTGCTACCGGCGCGCCCGTGCCGGCGGCGATCTCGGTCAACCTCACGGCCCCGTCCAAGACGGGCGCCTTCAAAGCCGTCGCGTCGAAGACCGTTTGGGGGGGCACCAAAGGGCGCTCCCTGGGGGCGGGCAAGACGGTCACCCTTAAACTCGCCAAGCCGCGAGGCGTACCGGCCAGCGCGACATCGTGGCTGGTCCAAGCGACTACGGTCGGCGCCAAGCGGGCGGGCACCCTCTCCTTCGGTGCGGCCGGCAGTGCGCCGAGCGCGGACGCGGCCGTGGCCTACCCGAAGGGCACGGCCTCGACAAGCCTCGTAGTTCGAGTCTCGGCCAGCCGCGCACTCAAAGTTCAGGCCTCTTCGGCCGTGAAACTCCAGGTCTCAGCTACCGGGTACTTCACCGGCAAGGCTGGCGCCATCCCAGGACCGGGCGGTACCGCCGCCATCGCCCCGCACGCCGTGGTCGATTCGGCCAAGGCGATCGGTGGGGCCATCCCCGGAGCCCGCGGCACCGCCACCGTCTCCGTTGTCGGTGTGGGCGGCGTGCCCGCGGCCGGCGTGCGCGCGGTCTGGGTGAGCGCCCAGGTGGTGGGTTCGACGGGTTCGCTGGCGTTCTTCAGGGCCGATGGCGGAACCTCCGCGGCTGCGACCGTTCCGATCCGTTCGGCATGGTCCACCTCACTGGCCTTGGCACCCCTCGATAGCGAAGGAAAACTGGCCTACCGGGTAGCCAAAGGCACCCTGAAGGGGCTGCGACTGGCCGTAGTCGGCTGGGTCGGCGAGACCCCGGCCACCGCTAACCGGAGCACCCTAGTTGGGGGTCTAGTGCCGGTTGCGGCAAAGACCGTCAGCGTCAAAGGATCCGGCGACTCGCTCAGCGCGAAGGTAACGGGCGGGGCGATTCCAACCAAAGCGGCCCGAGTGTGGCTGCGGGCCACAGTCGCGACCAAGGCCGCCGCAGGTGTGCTGCGGGCCGCGACCACCAAGGCCAAGGCAGCCAGATCTAACGCCACCGGCGTTGCCCTGCCCGCCAAGGGTGCGGCGAACATTCTGATCAGTGCGCCGGTCGGGGCGGACGGACGGGTGTACCTCGCAGGGCCGCAGGGTACGCGAATCTCAGGGGCCGCCATCGTCGGCTATCAAGAAGCCACCGTGAAGACCTCGGTCGATAGGAAGAAGCCGTCCGTGACCCTTGCGCCGCCAGCGGGCGGGGCCGCCATCGACCTTGCCACGACTCCGAGTGTCGCGTTGACCGGGACCGTCTCGGACGCGACCTCCGGCGTGCGATCCGTCATCGTCGTGTCGGGTGAGACCGTGCTTGGAGCGGCCCGGGTCGACGCGACCGTCAAACCCGCGCGATGGACCCTGAACGTCGCAGTGCCGGTGGGGACATCGGCGCTGATCGCCGTGGCCGAGGACAACGCCGGACGCCGAGCCACCGCCTCCCAAACGGTCACCACTCAACTGGCGCCCGATGCGACGGTAGTGAGCCCCGAAGTCGAAGTCCTTCCGGCGGATGTCGCCGCGCGAATCACCGAGATCACACCGGAATCCCTCGTGATCGCGGGGGTCACGGACGCGGCAGTGGGAGACGTCTTGGTGATCGAGCCTTCTACGGCCGCGCCAGACGGGATGCTATGCCGGGTCACGGGCATCGAAGTAATCTCCGGCAATACCTACATGTCCACCGAATACGCTGGCCTTGAGGATGCGATTCTCCAGGCGGATATCGAAGTGGATGACGCTCCGATTGGCGCCGGCGATGTGTCCGATGGCGGCAGCGACGAGATAGTGCAAGCCGAATCTAGCCGGAGCCCGATGGGTAAAGTCGAATTCGGCGGATCGGTCGGAGACTCGACCACACTTGAGGCAAAACTCTCGTACACCTCCACGGAATCCGATCCCACAACGGGTAAAGCCGTTTCGGTCAGCGTATCGGGCAAGGCAGGGATTAAGATCGGTGCGAAGCTGGAGGCCAAGATCAAGGTGAGCTGGCCCAGCATCCTCGTTTACAAAGGCAAAGTCGATCTCTTCTCTGTGATCTTCAAGCAGGAGCAGACCGTCTATGTGTCCTACTCCGC
>JAIRXV010000289.1 GCA_031268115.1 Bifidobacteriaceae bacterium | reverse complement strand
GTTGTCGCCGAATGCGAACACTGTGCCCCCCGTGGAGACCAATAGTCCGTACCCGGCTCCCATGGCAATCTGTGCGATCTCGGGGAGGGATTCGATGGGTTCAAAGGCCCCCGCCACTTGCGAGGTCCCACGCTGCCACTTCCACGCCGTGCCGTCCGCGTCCAAGACCATTGTGCCCTGATCGCCAACCGCGACCGACTTGGCCTGAGCGGCGAACGGCAACTGGACAGGCACTCTAGAGCCCCCATTGGGGGCCGGCCCAATCTGGCTCTTGTCCGAGCCACCCCAAGTCCACAGGTCGCCCGTCCGGGTCAACGCGACCACAAACCCGTAACCGGTGGCCACCGCAACCGATTCGGGCACCCCGGACACCAAGACCGGCCTTTCCTCGATCAGTGGCGTGGCATCATCGGTCACGGGGCCCACCTGACCCTGATGGTTCAAACCCCACGCCCAAACCTGCCCCGAACCCGTGACCGCAACCGAAAACTGGTCATACGCGGCCACGGCAACCGCATTCCCGACACCCTCCACGCGCACCGGATCGGTCGACTGGGTTTGCGATCCGTCGCCGAGTTGGCCATATCCGTTGTAGCCCCAAGCCCACACCTGGCCATCGGGATCGATCGCCACCGTGTGGTACATACCGACCGCGACGCGGGTCCACGGGTCGGGGGGAACGCCATCGTCCGCGGACGCCTGGACCGGGGCCAACACGCCAGTGGCGGCCACGGCCACCGCACCCAGCACAGCGGCAAGGGATTTCAAACTCATTTTCTGCTCCTTCAGGGTTTCGAACGTCAAGGAAAACTGTCCACCGGAGTAACCACTGGGGTCGGGGTTCTATTCCCACAAGCCCCACCGCCCGTGAGTTAGACGCGAATGGCCGGTGGGGCGAACCCACCGGCCATTCGACTGCTCGCACGAGGTCTGGCATCACCCCTGGGAGGGCGTGACCGTCACGGTCTTGCGGGCGGTTTTACCCTGGACGATGGCGGTGATCACCGCTTTGCCTTCACCTACCGCGGTCACTGTGCCGACCTTGTCCACCGTGGCGATGCTCGAATCGGAAGACTTCCAGACCGCCTTGGACCGCACAGCACCAGTCGGTGACACCCAAGCCTTCAAGCGCACGCTTGATCCGGGCGCCACACGTGTTATGCCCGAACCGCGAACCTCAATCCGGACCTTGGCGACCTTCTTCATCTTGTCCTTCGCGACCGCCCTGACCGTGATCACATAGCTCTTCGCACCCGGAGCTTTCAGCGTGATCTTGCTGACTCCCACCTTGGCCGTGCGGATCGACAGTCGCGGTGTCGAACCGGCCTTCACTCGGAAACTTCCGGTCTTCTTGCTCTTGGCCAACGTCGCCACCTTCGGGGCGGACGCCTTCCAGGCAACGGCCACCTTGCCGGTCAGGGAAGCCGCCGGGGAACCGGCCGTCACATAGGCGGCCAGGGGAATCTTCACCGTGGAACCCGCCCGAGCGATGACCGTGATGAACGATGCCGACAACCTCGGCACCGCCGTTCCGCGACCCGGAGAACCCGGAACAGCCGGCGCGGCTGGCGCGGCGGGTGCGGCCGGCGTGGCCGGCGGGATCGGCGCGGCCGGACTTTGCCCCGGCGCAGTCGGGGCGGTGGTCGGGGACCCACCCCCAGCAGGAGGATGCGATACCGGCGGAACCTCGGGGCCGCCATCGTCCATCGAACCCTCCGAACCCGGGGCATCGGGAACCGTATCCTCCCCTGGCACGGGTTCCTCAGGAAGCTCCGGGTCACCGGCCACCCTGAAGAAGGCGGGGCTTTGGGTCGGAACCATGTACGGGGGCAGGTAGCCGGTCTGGCAGGACTGGGTGTCACCCCAAGCAAACAGCTCGCCCGACCCGGTCAGGGCCAGCGTGGTGAAACTCTGGTGGGCCAGCATCTCGACGTCCGCGATCCCAGGCACCTGGGTGAACGTCTCATACCGGGTGAGTCCCGGGATCCCCAGGCCGCCGCCTTGGTTCGCCCCGGCACCATACACGGTGCCCGAGGTGGCCAACGCAAGCGACTGCTGGCCCCCGGGCGCGACATCGGCGATCTCCTCCGGCACGTCCAGCTTGATCGGCAAAGGCACAACGCTGGTCGGGCCAGCACCGAGAGACGAATCACTCCCCACTCCCCACGCGTACACGTCCCCACTCTCGGTCAGCACGAAAGCGCCTGACCCACCAGCGGCAACGCCCACGACATCGTCCGGCAGACCCGAAACTTGAGTCGGTGGATAAAACGTGTTCCCAGAACCTTGCCCTCCGAGCCTCGCGGCCGTCCCAGTCCCCCACACATAGACCTTGTTCGACACGGTCAACGCCAACGAATGGCTGTTCGTCATGGCAAGGTCCACGATCGGATCGTTCGCGGGCAGATTCTGCACGAGAGTCGGTACGCCGACAGACCCTTTCTTGTCAGTACCCAGGTCACCATAGTCATTCTTACCCCAGGAATAGACCTTGCCCGATTCAGTCACAACTGCCGAAACCGAATTGCCCGCGACCACACGAACCACCGAGTCGTTTTCCGCATCCGGGATCGTGACCTTTGCGGGCGTCCGTTTACCGCCTATCACTCCCTGGCCCAACTGCCCAACGTTATTCTGACCCCACGTGTAGACGGACCCGGAAGAACCAAGGGCAACGACATGGGCCTGGCCCACCGCGACAGAATCGATGGCCTCGGGCAGATCGACCAACGCGGGAACGGTGGAACGCGCATCAGGCACGGCACCATAGGCCCCCATCGAGTTACCGCCCCAGGTATAGACATCACCGTTCTCGGTCAGGGCAATAGACAGCGTATCCCCGCCAGCAATCGCCTTAATATTCGAGACACCAAGAACACGCCTCGGGGAAGTGATCGTTGCACCGCGTCCGTCGCCAAGTTTGCCCAAGTAGTTGGAACCCCAGGTGTACAGCAAACCCTCCGAATCGACCGCGACAGAAGTACCGCTTCCGGCGGCCACGGCGACGATTCCGCTGAGACCAATCGTCGGGCTCGGAGCGATGTTGAAACCGAAGCTGCCATCGCCCGTTTGCCCGTCCTCGTTCAGACCCCAGCCCCACACCTTCCCGTCGGCGGTCAGAGCCAGAGAATAGGAATCGCCGGCCGAAACACCCACCATAGAAGGCAGCCCGGGCACTTCCACCGGATCTGCGGAGTCGAACAGGTCCTCGACCCCGAGCTGACCGCCCGAATTGTCGCCGAATGCGAACACAGCGCCCTCAGTGGACACCATGAGGGCGTGCGAGCGCCCCCTGGAAATCTGGGCGATCTCGGGCAGAGATTCGATGGATTCAAAAGCTCCCGCCACAGTCGATGTCCCAAAGTGCCACTTCCACACAGTGCCAGTCGTGTCCAAGACCGTTGTGTCTCGATAGCCAACCCCGACCGACTTGGCCTGAGCGTCCAGCGGCAACTGAACAGGCACCGTGGAACCTCCGTTCGGGGCCGGCCAGAGCTGACCCTTGGAGCTGCCTCCCCAAGTCCACACCTCGCCCGTCCGGGTTACCGCCACCACGAACCCGGAACCGGCGGCCACCGCCACCGACTCGGGCACTCCAGCCACCAAGACCGGCCTTTCCTCGATCTTCGGCGTGGCGTCATCGGTCACGGAGCCCACCTGGCCGTACGTGTTCGAACCCCACGCCCAAACCTGGCCCGACTGGGTGACCGCAACCGAAAACTGGTCGCGCGCGGCCACGGCAACCGCGTGATCGATGCCCTCCACATGGACCGGCTCGCTCGATCGGATGGGCGTCGCCAATCCGTCGCCAAGCTGGCCGTATTGGTTATCGCCCCAGGCCCACACCTGCCCATTGGGATCGATGGCCACCATGTGCGACCCACCGACCGCGACACGGGTCCAGGAGTCGGGGGGAACGCCATCGTCCGCGGACGCTTGGACAGGGGCCAGCACGCTGGTGACGGCCACCGCCACCGCACCCAGCACAGCGGCAAGGGATTTGAAACTCATGTGTGCTCCTTCGGGGTTTCGATCGTCAGGTCTTGCTTGCTCTCGGCATAACTCAAGACCGGCCCGAACTATTCCCACGCCCACCAGCGCAATATCCTCGGGGGTTCCCTCAGGTGCCGCGGGCAGGGAGGAGTGTGACCCAGGTCCACACCCGAAACGAATGCCGGCACATAGTTCCCTCAGGTGCCGCCGGCAGGGAGGAGTGTGACCGGTTCGGGCCACGCGCCCGCTCAGATCGTCAGGTGTTTCGCGGCCTCACGCCTGGCCAGACCCTCGATCCCCTCGGCGTCGAGGAACTCGCGCACCCAGTCCGGGTCCGTCCGGGCGTAATCGCGCAGCGCCCATCCGATCGCTTTGCGGATGAAGAACTCCTCGTCCGCGAGGTTCGCGCGGATAGCCTGGGTCAGGAGCGCTTGGTCCGTCGCCTCGCGCCAACCCAGTTGCATGGTGATCGCCACGCGACGGCGCCACATCGTGCCGGCCAGCAAATGTTCGACCAGCGGCCGCAGGTACTCGCGCCGCCCACGCACCCACCGGCCCACCGGCCCCTGAAGCGCGTCTACCGTGTCCCACCAGGGGTTTCGGTCAAGGAAGGGCACAACCCCCTGGACGATGCCGTCCCATCCGAACCCCTCGATTCTCGCCCCGAGCAGGTCCACACCCAGGTAGGCGAACTCCCGTTCCGGCAACGCGAACAACGCGTCCATCGCGGCGAGCACCGCATCCGGCGGCAGGGCCGATTTGCGGACCTCGGCGATGAATTCCCTGGTCGCGGCTCGGCGGGCCGGAGTCTTCACACCCAAGAACGGCGCGACGTGACGCATATACGCGGCCATGGGGCCGGCATCGTCCACGTTGGCGGCGGCCCGCAACGCGGTGATCGCTTCCGCAAGATCCATGGTGTCTCCCCTCACCGCCGTGGGCGCGACGCGGCCGCGACCTGCGCGGCGAGGTTGGTGGCCGCCCGCAGCGGACCGAGCCCCTCGACGTGGCGCATGAGGCGCCACACGGCGCGCGCCCCCGCCACGCGGTGGCCGGACAGCGATGGGCGACCCACCCGGTAGACCGCCAGCGGCACGTCAAGCCCGCGCGCCACCGCCCCATCGCGCAGCACGGCCAGCCACAGGCCAAAATCCTCGGCGCCGGGAACGTCCGGGAGCAGGACTTGACCAGTCGCCTCGCGATCGACGAT
>JAIRXV010000268.1 GCA_031268115.1 Bifidobacteriaceae bacterium | reverse complement strand
CTGGGCAGCGACGACGACGCCCGCTTCGACACCGAGATCGCCCTGGACGCGGCCGAGTTGGAACCGTTCGTCACCTGGGGGACCAACCCGGGGCAAGGCCTGCCGCTGTCGGCGAAGGTACCCTCGCCGGCGGACTTCACAACAGAAGAGGACAAAGCGGCCTGCGAACGAGCCCTGGACTACATGGCGTTGACCCCGGGCACTCCCCTTCGCGAGATCGGCGTAGATACCGTCTTCATCGGCTCGTGCACGAACGGCCGGATAGAAGATCTTAGGGCGGCCGCGGGCGTGGTCCAAGGCCAACGCAAGGCCGATGGCGTCCGAGTCCTTGTGGTCCCAGGTTCGGCTAGGGTTCGCCTTCAGGCCGAGGCAGAGGGGCTCGACAAGGTTTTCGAGCGTTTCGGGGCCGAGTGGCGCAACGCCGGCTGCTCCATGTGTCTGGGCATGAACCCAGATCAACTCGCCCCAGGCGAACGAGCGGCCTCGACATCGAATCGGAACTTCGAGGGCCGCCAAGGCAAGGGCGGACGCACCCATTTGGTTTCCCCGCTGGTCGCCGCAGCAACGGCCATCCGGGGCACGCTATCCTCGGTAGCCGATCTCGACGGCCACATGTCAGCGGCACCCGCGGTGTAGCGCGGGCCTCAAGGAGAAGGGGACATGGAGAAATTCACCCAGCACACCGGCATCGGCCTCCCTCTGCGGCGCAGCAACGTCGACACGGACCAGATAATCCCGGCGGTCTACCTAAAGCGGGTGACGCGCACGGGGTTCGAGGATGCGCTTTTTGCCGCATGGCGCGGCGACCCGGATTTCGTCTTGAACCGGCCGGCCTACGCGGGTGCGTCCGTTCTGGTAGCAGGGCCCGATTTCGGGACCGGCTCCTCGCGCGAACACGCGGTGTGGGCGCTGAAGGACTATGGCTTCCGCGCGGTACTGTCGCCGCGCTTTGCGGACATCTTCCGTGGCAACGCCGGCAAACAAGGTCTGTTGGCGGCCCAGGTTCCTCAGGACGTAATCGAACTGCTGTGGAAGATCCTTGAAACTCGGCCGGGCACTCAAGTCACCGTCGATTTGGTCGAGCAGCAAGTCAGGTGCGACGAAGTAGTGGCGTCCATCGGGGTGGACGGCTACACGCGTTGGCGGCTAATGGAAGGGCTGGACGATATTGGGCTGACCCTCAAGCACGCCGAGGAGATCGCGGGATTCGAACTCGCGCGCGAACCGTGGCGACCCACCGCACTGCCCGCCAAACACCTGCCGTCCGTACCGATAACCCCGGCGCGGCCAATCTGACCGCGCCGCGGCGCCGACAACGCCAACCGCGGTCGATGCCACCTGCCGCGTTCCACCTGGTCCGGGCTTCGTCCTCCCCAGCTGACGCGGTCGTCGGCCGCTCCATCGCCCGGCCTCCTAGCGGCACCCCACGGGATCTTTTCCCTCCGCTGCGCTACGGGAAAATCTCCCGAGGGGACCCCGAGATCCGAAAAGTCGGCTCGTCTGCACACGTTTCAGCAACAAAGGCAGCTAGGCCGGGTTCGGAGCCGCGGTCGAGCGTCGGATCACGAGCCTTGCCTCGAATAGCGTTCTTCCCGTCGGCGCCTCGGGGCCGTTTTGGGCCCACGCGACCGCCTCTCGCGCCACGGCATCCAGGGGCTGGGCCACCGTGGTTAGGGCCGGGCGGCACACCAGCGACATGACGCTATCGTCGAACCCGGTCACCGCGACCTGTCCCGGAACGTCGATCCCTCGTTCACCGAGATGCGCGAGCACACCCACCGCAATCGCGTCGTTGCAGCAAACGATGGCGTCCACATCGGGACGCCGGGCTAGCACCCTTCGGGCGGCATCGTCGCCGCCTTCCAAAGTGGAGTCCGCCAGCCAATGTCCACGCTCCTGCCCGCGTTCTACCGCCCACCGGCGGAACGCGGACAGCCGCTCTGCCGCTGTGGACTCCCCCGTGTTGGCCCCGACGTAGGCGACCCGCCGCCGCCCCGCAGCGACCACGTGCTCCAGGACGGCAGTCATCGCGGCCCGCTGGTCCACGCCAACGTAGGGCAAGGCATCGCTCGCGTGGCGATCGAACTGAACAACTGGGAGGATCTCGGCCGCTGCCGCCAGCGCGGGGCGGCTCCGGGTGCGATGCAACGGCGAAGCGACGATGGCGTCCACGCGGCGCCCTATCAGCAAATCCAGATTCTCCCGCTCAATATCCACCGAGTCGAGGGAATCGGCCAGCAACATCGACCAACCGGCCCGCTTCGCTTCGATTTCGACGGCCTGGACCAAAGCGGGAAAGAAAGGGTTGGTGATGTTGGGGACCACGAGGCCCAGGCTTAGAGTGGCGCGCGACCTCAGCGCGCGGCCAATGTGGTCGGAACGATACCGCAACCCCTCCGCCGCCGCTTTGACTCGATCAGCGGTATCGGCACTGATCAGAGGACTGCCGCTGAGCGCGCGCGACGCTGTCGCAGTGGACACCCCTGCCTCGCGCGCGACATCGCGCAGAGTGGCTCGCGGCCTAGGCACACCGCCACACTATCGCTGCCTGCCAACCTACGCTCAGCGCGGCCCGGCGGGCCCGGCGGGCCCGGCTCAGGATGCCGAAAGGATGTCCACAACGAACACCAGTGTGGCGTTCGGAGGAATGGGCCCGCTACCGGCTTCGCCGTAGCCCAGTTCGGGCGGGATGATCAACAGCACTTGGCTGCCTTCGGTTTGACCGACCAAACCCTGCGCCCAACCTTCGATCAGTTGCCCAGGCGCCAGCGACGCGTCCATCGGTTCCCCGCCGCGATCCCACGAGGAATCGAACTGCGTCCCATCCCAAAGCCACCCCGCGTATTGCGCAGAAATCTCCGCGCCCTCGGCCACAACGCCGCCTTCGCCCTTGATCAGCGTCTGGGCAACCAACTCAGCTGGAGGTTCGGCATCGGCGGGAATGGCGATCGAGGGAGCGCCGGCATCGTCCAGAGTCACTACCGGCAAACCCTCCACCGGTGGCACCGTTTGACCCGAAGCCCGAGGTATCGGCCCGGCCTCAGAGGCGGTGGCGGAAAGTATGTCCACCACAAAGACCAGCGTCGAGTTAGGCGGAATAGACCCCATATCCGCATCGCCGTAGCCCAGCTCGGGCGGGATAACCAACAACACTTGGCTACCCACGGTCTGTCCAATCAGACCCACCACCCAGCCGTCGATCAACTGTCCCGAGGACAGAACGGCGTCCAACGGAATCCCACCACGATCCCACGAGGAATCGAACGGCGTGCCATCCCACAGCCAACCCGCATACTGCGCGGAAATCTCCGATCCATCGGTGACGGGCGCACCGGGTCCTTTGATCAAAGTCTGCGCCACCAACTCGGCGGGCGGCTCGGCATCGGCGGGCACTGAGATCGAAGGCGCGCCCGATTCGTCCAGTGTCACCGTTGGCAGGCCTTCCACGGGTGCCACCGCCTCACCCGAGGCCCGCGGAATCGGCTCGGCCGGAGCCGAAGCGTCCGGGTCGGTGTTTTCGCTTGTCGGTGTCCCGGTGTCCGAGGCACCCGCCAGCGGGTCCTCAGTGGAATCCCCGGCCTGCGTGGCGCACGAGGCGGTCAAAAGTAGCGCC
Source organism: Bifidobacteriaceae bacterium (assembly GCA_031268115.1). Classification (GTDB taxonomy): domain Bacteria; phylum Actinomycetota; class Actinomycetes; order Actinomycetales; family WQXJ01; genus JAIRRT01. The sequence goes on along the minus strand of JAIRXV010000268.1, from coordinate 941 downwards.
GCGGCCGCAGCCGCAACGCGCCAGGTGTAGGACATGGGGAAGAACCTCCGTGATGTAGCGAACGGACGAGCCTGATGGCAGACACGCCGCCCCGCGAGTTGCGGGATGTGCGGGAAGTAGCCCCGACCGGGTTCGAACCGGCGCTACCGCCTTGAGAGGGCGGCGTGCTAGACCACTACACAACGGGGCCATGCGGCGGCTGCCGCTGGGGTACCAGGACTCGAACCTGGACTAACGGAACCAGAATCCGTCGTGCTGCCAATTACACCATACCCCACCGGGTGTTTTGCCTTGGTCCCAGACGCCTCAGGCGTATGGGACCGCAACAAGTACCGACGGGCGATGCTACCGGAGCCCGACGGCTCAGTCCAAAACCGCGGCCAGGGCGAGGTGCCGCGGCGAAGCACCCACGCCCGCGAACGACGGGTCGCGGAGCCAGCGGACGGGCCTCGCCTACGGGTCGAAGGCCGTCTGCCGGCCCTCGGCCGCCGGGCCTTGCCCCAGACCCGAGCCCAGCACGCGATCTTGTCAGCTGCCCCCGAGGCGACCCGCGAGCGCCGCGATACGCGCCAAACACGTATCGCGCCCAAGAATCGCCATCGACTCGAACAGGGGCGGACTCACCCGGCGCCCGGTCACCGCGACCCGCAGGGCAGTGAACGCGAGCCGTGGACGCAGCCCCATTCCGTCCACCAGCGCCGCCCGCAGGATGGTTTGAAGGTTCGCCGCCCGAAGTGCGACCGCGTCGGCCTCCAGATCGTAAGCCCCACCGGCCAATAGGTCCGGCTCGGCTTCGAAGACTGCCAAGACTGCGCGCAGTATTCGTGGAGCGTCGTCGTTCAACCCCGCCAACGATTCCGGGTCGAACTCCAGATCCCGATCCTCCACGAATAGGAACGCCAAGGCCGCCGGGACGTCGCTCAGCACTGCGGTGCGCTCCT
>JAIRXV010000238.1 GCA_031268115.1 Bifidobacteriaceae bacterium | reverse complement strand
CGCCCGCAGGAGGGGCGGTTCCGCGAATTCACACAGGCCGACATCGACGTGGTTGGGCGCGGCGAGCTGCCCTTCCACTACGAGGTCGAAGTGCCGCTGATTATGGCGGAGGCGCTCGCGGAACTGGACTTGGGTCCGGTGAGGATCGCGGCCAACAACCGCAAAGTGTCCGAGGGGTTCTACCGCGGCCTTGGGTTGGAGGAAATCGACGGGGTGCTGCGGTGGATCGACAAACTGGACAAGATCGGACCCGCGGCGGTAGTGGAGGGGTTGGAACGCCTTGGTGCCTCGTCAGCGCAGGCGGCGGCTTGCGTGGAGCTGGCTTCGATTCACGGGGACGATGCCGCTGTGATAGGCCGCGTGGAGCACCTCGCGGACTCCTTGGGCGTGGGCGGTGATCTGCTCGCGCAAGGATTGAGCGAACTTGGGACGTTGCTGGCGCAGGCGGGGGAGCGGCGGCCCGGCGCGATTGTGGCAGATTTGAAGATCGCGCGCGGCCTCGACTACTACACCGGGTCCGTGTACGAAACGACGTTGGTGGGGCGGGAGGCTTTGGGGTCGATCTGCTCGGGTGGCCGTTACGACAACCTGGTGTCCGAGGGGTCCTCGCACTATCCGGGCGTAGGGCTTTCGATCGGCGTCTCCCGTCTTGTGGCTAGCGTCTTGGGGCAGGTGGCGGCGTCGCGCTCGGTGCCAGCGGCCGTTTGGGTGGCCGTCAACGACGAGTCGGAACGGTGGCGTTCCGATGCCGTGGCCCGCGCGCTGAGAGGCCGCGGGATCCCAGTGGACGTCTCGGCGAACGCGGCCAAATTCGGCCGACAGATCAAAGCGGCCGACTCTCGCGGAATCCCTTTCGTCTGGTTTCCCGGGCCCGATGGCGGACCCGATCAGGTCAAGGACATCCGCTCTGGGGATCAGGGCGACGCCGATCCCCAGACCTGGGAGCCGCCCGAGGCGGATTGGTGGCCGCAGGTGCGTCCCCGCGACATTTGAGGGGACGCGGATCCGCGTTGCCGCCATCGCCCGCGGGCGATGGCGGCCGGGGGGCAACGCTGGACGGAGCGGGTCGGGCGCCACCGCACCGGCTAATTCCGCCGTTTGGTGGGGGCAGTGCCGGATGGTGGGGGTCGGGCCGAGAGCGGTGGGGGCAGTGCCGGATGGTGGGGGCAGTGCCGGCGAGGTGGGGGGCGGGCCGAGAGCGGTGGGGGCAGTGCCGTTTGGTGGGGGCAGTGCCGGAAGGTGGGGTCGGGCCGAGAGCGGGATTGTGGCGCCTGCCCGGCCGGACTTCGTGTGGGCGCCTGCCCGGCCGGACTCCGTTGGAGCGTCTGCCGCGCCGGACTCGGGGTGCGAGCGGACCGTTAGGATCGGAGGCGCTCATCCTCGCTTCGTCTGGAAGGACACCCACCTGTGCTGCGCTCTGACTACGCCGGACGGCTCCGCGCCGACGATATCGACAGGACCGTGACCCTGGCCGGCTGGGTTGCTTCGCGGCGAGACCATGGGGGGGTTGCGTTCATCGACCTTCGAGATGCCTCCGGAATCGCCCAAGCGGTGATCCACGACGAAGCCCTCGCCCACGAACTGCGCTCGGAATACGTTGTCCAGGTGACCGGCCGGGTCCGACGCCGCCCCGAAGGGAACGAGAACCCGGCTCTTCCGTCAGGTGAGGTGGAAGTGTTGGCGAGCGACGTCATCATCCTCAATCCGAGCGGTCCCCTGCCATTCCAGATAGACGATCACATCGAAGTGGGCGAGGAGACACGGCTGCGCTACCGGTACCTCGACCTTAGGCGCAGCGCTCCGGCGGCGGCGTTGCGGCTCAGGGCGCGCGTCAACCAAGCGGCGCGGGCCGTGTTGGACTCACGTGAGTTCGTGGAGATCGAGACCCCGACCCTGACGCACTCCACCCCAGAAGGCGCGAGGGATTTTCTGGTGCCGGCGCGGCTCGCGCCCGGTTCCTGGTATGCGTTGCCGCAGTCGCCGCAACTTTTCAAACAACTCCTGATGGTGGCCGGGATGGACCGGTACTACCAGATCGCCCGGTGCTACCGCGACGAGGACTTCCGTGCGGACCGCCAACCGGAGTTCACTCAGCTTGACATCGAGATGTCGTTCGTGGACCAAGAAGATGTGCTGGCCGTTGGGGAGGAAGTGCTGGCGGCGCTCTGGGCCTTGATCGACGTTGAAATCCCACGGCCGATTCCCCGCATGTCGTACGCGGAGGCGATGCGGCGTTTCGGCACCGACAAACCCGACCTGCGGTTCGACCTGGAACTGACGGACCTTACGGAATTCTTCGCGGACACGCCGTTCCGGGTGTTCCAGGCGCCTTACGTGGGCGCCATAGTGATGCCGGGCGGGGCGGCTCAGCCCCGCCGCACGTTCGACGCCTGGCAGGAGTGGGCTAAGCAGCGCGGGGCGCGGGGGTTGGCGTACGTGACCGTTGGGGCCGATGGCGACCTCGGGGGACCCGTGGCCAAGAACCTAGCCGAGACCGAGCGGACCGGGCTGGCAGCGGCAGTCTCGGCGGCCCCTGGGGATTGCGTCTTTTTCGCGGCCGGCAAACCGGGTCCGTCGCGGGCGCTACTTGGGGCCGCGCGGGTCGAGGTGGCTCGGCGCCTGGGGTTGATCGACGAATCAAGGTGGTCCTTCCTGTGGGTTGTGGACGCGCCGTTGTTCAAACCGGTAGGCGAGGACGATGACGTAGCGGTCGGTTCGGGTGCCTGGACCGCCGTACACCACGCGTTCACTTCGCCTACGCCGGACTGGATCGAGCGGTTCGAGGAGGATCCGGGCGAAGCGTTGGCGTACGCGTACGACATCGTTTGCAACGGGAATGAGATTGGCGGTGGGTCCATCCGTATCCACCGCCGTGACGTGCAAGAACGGGTGTTCGCGCTCATGGGGATCGGTGAGACTGAGGCGAACGAGAAGTTCGGCTGGCTGTTGGATGCCTTCCAGTACGGGGCACCGCCGCACGGCGGTATCGCGATGGGTTGGGACCGAATTGTCGCGCTGCTCGCGGGTGCTTCCTCGATCCGAGAGGTCATCGCGTTCCCAAAGTCCGGCGGCGGTTTCGATCCGCTGACCGGCGCGCCGGCCCCGATCACGGCGGCCCAGCGCAAAGAAGCCGGAGTCGATGCCCGGCCCAAGGAACGCGGCGCATAGTCTGGGAGGCCGGGCGATAGAGCGGCCGACGGCTGCGTCAACTGGATCGGCGCAGACCGCGCTGACCAGTTGGAACGCAGCAGCTAGCATCGCTAGGTCGGTGCCGAATCGCACCGACTTGATGGGGCTGCGCCTCGGGTCCGCGGGGGTGTCTGCGTGCCCGCCACCGTCGTTGCCTCTCGTCTTTGGGGGGTCCCCATGTGGCGCAAGCGGACCCAACGCTGTACCGATGCGAGACTCGGCTGAAACGTAACCGTTTCCAGCGTCAAGGGCGCGCACCGACCCATTGGAAACTCGGGCGTGCGGCAGCACCGTCATGGACGTGTGGCCTGCCGGCGATGTGGGGCCCGCTTCAGAGTTTCCAGCAACCCTGTCGCGATTGTCGTGTCCATATAGAGTTCTTGGCTACTAGAACCGTATCTGACGGTGCCTGGCCTCATCGCGATAGAGCTTCTGGTCATCGGACCGGACCGAAACGGGCCAATCCGGCGATCCTAGTAGCCGAAACCTCTATCGATGTGGCCGCGCACCGTCCACTATTGACCAATACCTCTATCGATGCGACCCGCACCGACTAAGCCCGAACCCACCCGCCCCGGTCCGCACCGGGCAACCCTAAGCGGTGTCGCCGGTCCCGCACGACCGCCTCGCCTCAGGCGGTCACACCACCCGCCACTTTCCATCCCGGAAAGCCAACCCAAACGTCCGCGGCCCCAAACACAAAGGACACTCAGGGCCATCCCTGGGGGAAGGGATTGGCTTGGGGGTGGGGGCGCCTAGGAGACTGTCGGACAAAGCCGAAATCGGGCGTTTCCGCGAGACATCACCGCAGGTCAGAGCGTTGCGGTTATCCGCGAAACGGCTTTGTCCGACAGTCTCCTAGGACGCCGGTGAATAACCGGCGTCCGACCGCGTCAGCGGGGAAGAGCGTAGCTCTGACCTGCTGAAACGCGGCAGCCAACATCTAGGACGGTGGTATTTCACCACCGTCCTAGCGGCACCCCACGGGATCTTTTCCCTTCGCTGCGCTACGGGAAAATCTCCCCCGGGGACCCTGAGATCCGAAAACTCGGCTCATCTGCACACGTTTCAGCAACAAAGGCAGCTAGTGGGTCAAGTTGAACCGGGTGTGCAAACGCGCGAGCCACTTTGGAGCCCACCAGTTCCATCGGCCTAGGACAGTCATGGTGGCGGGGACCAGCAGCATTCGCACGAAGGTGGCGTCCAAGGCCACCGCGATCGCCAGTCCCACGCCTATCTCCTTGACGATGATGAGCTGGCCGGCGGCAAAACCCGCGAATACGACGATGATGATGAGCGCCGCCGAAGTGATGATCCGGCCGGACCGCTGCAAACCGAAGCGCACAGCGGCGTCAGAATCCAGTCCAGCGTCCCATCCTTCCTTGATCCGCGAAATGAGGAAGACCTCGTAGTCCATCGCCAAGCCGAAACCGAAAATCAGCAACAGCACCACGATGTAGCTCTCAATTCCCGGCATGGGCGTGAACCCGATGAGGCCGGCGAGGTGACCGTCTTGGAACAGCCAGGTCACAACGCCGAGACAAGCCGCCAACGAGAGCCCGTTGGCGATGAGGGCCTTGATGGGGATCAGCACGGAGCCCGTCATGGCGAACAGCAAGAGCAGGGTTGTTGCGGCGACTATGGCGCCCGCGGCGGGCGCACCGGCGCCGAGTTGATTCATGAAGTCCACGAGTTGCGCGGCC
>JAIRXV010000199.1 GCA_031268115.1 Bifidobacteriaceae bacterium | reverse complement strand
TGAGCCGCAGCATCCTTCGACCACTTCCGCCGAGACGCTGCGCGGCTCGTACAACCTGGACCCTGAGATGCGGTTCTACGCGGTGCCCGGCACTGACGGCGCCTTCCAGGAGTACGTCACGATCCAGTCCCATTTCGCGTTCCCCGTTGCGGATGAGGTGTCCGATGACGCCGCCGGCCTCATGGAGCCCCTATCCGTGGCGATCGCGACAGCACGCAAGGCCCGTTTCACGGTCGGGACGCGCGTCCTGATCACCGGGGCCGGCCCGATTGGCCTGATCGTCGCCCAGGTGGCAAGAGCCTACGGGGCGAGCGAGATCATCGTGACCGATGTCTCGGCCGAGCGCCGGGAGACTGCCTTCAAGTACGGAGCCACCAGCGCAATCGATCCCGTCAGCGAAGATGTCGCCGCGCTCGACCTGCGAGTGGACGCCTACATCGACGCATCCGGTGCCACCGCCGCCGTCCAGACAGGCCTGCGCAACGTTCGCCCCGAGGGCTACGCCGTCCTCGTCGGGATGGGCGTCGATGAGGTCCCCATTCCCATCCCGGTGGTGCAGAACAACGAAATCTGGTTGACCGGCATCTTCCGCTACAACAACACTTGGCCCACCGCAATCGGCCTGGTGCAGTCCGGCAAAGTCGATCTCGACTCGCTAGTCACAGGCCATTTCGGGCTAGACGAAGTGGGCGCCGCATTGAGTTCGACTGTCTTGCCGGGCACCATCAAATCGGTCGTCACCCCGACCCGCTGACTTGGGGGACCGGGGTGGCGGGCGGGGCTTGTGGGCGGGTTGGTCGGTGCCCGCCGGGTTTCGTCTGGTTCAGGCTTTGCCCTGACCGGCCTAAGCGGTTGCGGGCCGGCTTGGGCGCGGACGGGACCAACCGGCGCCACCGGTTTCAAGCGACCCGGGCCCGGCGCTCCACACGATTTTCACCGTTAGACCCCCAACTCATCCCCACAAGACCCCAAACAACCCCCTAAGCTGGGGTGCGACATCGGCGGCCGGGCACAATCGGGCTCGTCCCGGCGAAGTGGTGGACACCGCCCCTGGCGGGGAACCCGGTGCCGATTGGAACGTCGAAAGGGGTCCAAATGCCTGCGAGACACGCCTCCCCACCTCGGGTTGGGTGTTCCTCGCACCGCCGCACCTCATGCCAGCATCCCGTCCGCGGCAAGATCGCGGTGGCGGCAACGGGAGCCCTTGTGGCGATCCCATCCGCCGCGGGGGCCGTCATCGTCGATTTGAACTCCCGAATCGAGACGATCGAAATAGTTGCCCAGCTTGGCACAGACCGTCCCACTCCCCGCGCCCGCCCGGCGTCCGCCCCCGATCCAGCAGATCCCTTCGACGGGCGCCCACTCAACGTGGCGGTGTTCGGATCGGACTCAAGGGAAGGCGCCAACGGCAAGCTGACCGATCACGCAGCCGAAGGCCTTCGATCCGATGTCGCGATGGTGGTGCATGTCTCAGCGGCCCGCGACCGCATCGACATCGTGTCAATCCCACGCGATACCACCGTAACCATCCCGCCCTGCACCCTTTCTGACGGCACTGTTTCCGGACTGCCCTGGACCACCAAGTTCAACGCGGCATTTGCCCGAGGCGGCGAACAAGGCAACCTAGGAGACGCCGCCGCATGCGCCATCAAGACTCTAGAAGAAGTCTCAGAGGTGCGAATCGACCAGTTTGTCGTGGTGGATTTTTCAGGCTTTGTGGGAATGATCGACGCACTGGGTGGCGTTGAAATGACTATCCCCAACGATATGAGTTCGAGCAAAGCCAAACTCAAACTCACCAAAGGCCGGCACAAACTCGACGGCAAAACGGCCCTAGCGTTCGCTCGCGCCCGCACGGGTGAGGGCCTAGGGGACGGATCTGACCTAAGCCGGCTGGACAGGCAGCATGAACTGGTTGCCGCCATCGTCCGGACCGCGACACAAAAGAGCCTGCTAACGCAGACCGGCGAACTCTACTCATTCGTGGCCGCGGCCACCGAAACACTAACCACCTCGCCCGGTTTAGGTTCCGTCGGCACAATCGCCGGCCTGGCGTTTTCTCTGCGCCACGCCTCCCCGTCGGCGGTGACCGCGATCACCATTCCGTGGGCAACGGATCCGAGGGACCCCGCCAACGTGGTTCTTGCCCCAGACGCCCAGGAAGTCTTCGATGCCCTGGCGGAGGACCGTCCCCTACCGGTGACTGTCGCTGACGGCGAAGACCCCGATTCCGCGCCCTCAGCAGGCGCCACGACCTCCGGCGGCGAAGGTCGGGGAAGCCGCTTCACACATCGCAGCCCCGGGGCCGAAGCGTCAGCGGCGGCGGGCCGGGGGTCTAGCCGTTGAGCCTCGGACCACCAGGGTGGTCGCCAGCTGGGTGTGGGGCGAGTCGGGTTGCTGGCCGGCGGCCATTTGGGCGACGGTGCGCAAGGCCACCCGCGCCATGTCTCCCAGAGGTTGGCGCACCGTGGTGAGTTGGGGTGTGGACCATAGGGCGAGCTTGGTGTCGTCGAAGCCGACAACCGAGAGGTCTTCGGGTACGCGCACGCGTCGCCGGCGCGCCGCTTCGATCACACCTATCGCGCTAGTGTCGCAGTTGACCACGATGGCGGTCGGCCGCGGTGCTACGTCGAGTAGCTCACCGCCGAGTTCGAGGCCGGAATCGTAGGTGAAATCGCCCATCCGGATCAGGTCTTCGCGGCAGGCCACGCCGGCATCGGCCAACGCCGAACGAAAGCCGTAGGCGCGTTCCTGGGCAAACGTGGTGCGACCGAGCCCAGCGATCAGGCCGATATCTCGGTGGCCGAGTTCGAGCAGGTGTTGGGTGGCGGCGAAGCCCCCGCCGAAGTTGGTCGATCCGACCGTGACGATGCCGGAGTCCAGAAGGCAGCGTGGGTCGAGTGCGATGAAGGGCGTCTCCAAGCGTTTGCAGGCCTCGATCTCTTCCGGTCCAAGATCGCAGGTGATGAACACGAGCCCGAGGTGGGCCGATCCAACCATTGCGGCCGCCCATGCGTCCATCGCGGCATGGGTCTTGGGCTGTGGGGACGGACGCAACGTGTCCAGGTGCATGATGAGACCCATCTCGCGGGCGGCGTTGACGAAACCCTGAAGGATTTCGGCCGAATACGGCGATCCGTCGAGTGAGTCGAACACCAGTTGGACGGCCCTGGCCAGGTCGTCTGCGGAGCGGGCGGTGGTGAGCCGGTAGCCCAGCTGGGTCATGGTTGCGAGCACCCGGTCCCGCGTGGTCGGGGAAACCCCGGACCGCGCGTTGAGAACTTTCGAGGCCGTGGCGACGGAGACGTTGGCCGCCGTGGCGACTTGGTCGAGTGTGACTCGACCGGCCCGCCCACTGTTCATCGACTGGCTCCCGCGTGCTCGCTGCCCTATGACGTAAGTTTCTCGAAAATCATAGCGCCATCCCCCCTGCTCCAGTGTGGACTCTTCCGCGAAACTCGAAAATGTTTCGTTGCCTCTTCGCATTGACCTCGGCCCCGCTTCGCCGCTAGCCTGTGCTTCTGAGCCGGTCCGAGCGAAACTATTTCGCTTCCGATCCGAGCAACGATGCTCTTACGGGCACTTCTTCGAGGGAAGGACAATTCATGCAACTACGTAAGGCGCGACTTGCCACAGCGCTGACGCTGGCGATAGCGGTATCGGGCGCATTGACCGCGTGCGGTGGCGACGGGGACGAAACAGCTTCGCCGCCTGCGGGATCGCCCACCGTCAACGACGCGGACACTTCTGCAACCGATGGAGACGACGCCGGGGCGTCCGCCGATGACGGCGCCGCCTCGACCGCAACCGCCTGGTTCCTCACGGGCGAACCGAAGGAGTCGCTGTGGGGCGCCTCCATCGACACCTGGAATCAGGCCAATCCCAATCAGTCCATCGCCTATGAGGCCTATGCCAACGATGCCTATAAGGAGAAGATCCGCACGGCGGTCGGCTCCGGCAGCGCCCCGACCATGATCCTCAACTGGGGCGCGGGCGGCACACTTCAGGAATACGTCGCCTCCGACAAGGTGGTGGATTTGACCGGTCGAGTGGATGACGCGCTCTCTCGCGTGCTGCCGTCCGTGGCCGATGCCGGCAAGATCGATGGCGTTCAATATGCCGTTCCCAACGCCGATTCCCAACCCGTCATCCTGTACTACAACAAAGAACTGTTCGAGCAGGCCGGCATCGAGGTGCCGATCACTTGGGACGAACTGCTGGCCAGCATCCCGAAGTTCAAGGACATCGGCGTAGCCCCGTTCGGCATCGCCGGACAGTCCAAGTGGCCAGACTTGATGTGGCTTGAGTACCTGGCCGATCGTGTGGGGGGTCCGGAGACGTTCAATGCCGTTGTGCGCGGAGAAGAGAACGCATGGTCGAGTCCCGAAATGCTTCAAGCGCTGACCTACATTCAGGACTTCGTCGAGGCCGACGGTTTCATCGACAACTTCGCATCCATCACCACCGATTCCAACGCCGATGCCGCTCTGCTGTACACCGGCAAGGTTGCCATGCTGCTCCAGGGTTCGTGGGTGTACGGCACTGTCAAGAACGAAGCTCCCGATTTCATCACATCGGGCAAACTCGGCACCTTCCCATTCCCGACCGTGCCCGGCGGCAAAGGCGACATCGCCAACATCGCGGGTAACACGTCCAACTATTGGTCGGTTTACGCCGACTCCACGACCACCGACCAGGACGCCGCCGTCGGCTATCTCAACGCCGAGTCCTACACGGACACCTTCGTGGATGCGCTAATCGACGGCGGTGCCCTTCCGCCCGTGGTGGGCATCGAGGACAAACTCGCCGCATCGCCCGATGCCGACTTCCTGACCCAGGCCTATGACCTGGTGAAGAACGCACCCAACTTCCAGCTCTCCTGGGACCAGGCGCTCGGTTCGGTTGCCGCCCAAGAACTGTTGACCAACCTGGACCAGATCTTCCTGGGGCAGATCACGCCGGAACAGTTCGCGGACAACATGAATGCGACGATCGGCCAGTAACGTGCCAAGAACGCAGACGTCCGGTGTGGCGGGCGGCCGCCGCCGCACCGGACCCACTGCATGGATGGCCGCGCCCGCCCTGGTCTTCTTCGGGGCGTTCGCTCTCATACCGCTGGTCGGGGTCGTTGTGCTGAGCTTCACCCAATGGGACGGGCTCGGGGATATTCAGTTTGCCGGGTTGACCAGCTGGCGGGCGACCTTGGCCGATCCGGTCACCCATAGTGCGCTGGGTTTGACACTGCGGGTGATGGTCGTCTCGTGGGTGGTTCAGGCCCCCATCAGTCTCCTTCTTGGAGTGTTCATGGCTGGGCGCCAACGGTACCGGGCCGTGCTCGCGGTCTTGTACTTCCTGCCACTGCTGTTCTCTTCGGCAGCAATCGGCATCGGCTTCAAGGCGATGCTGGATCCCGTCTTCGGCCTGTCTAGCGCCTTGGGGATCAAATGGCTCTCCCAAGACTGGTTGGGCAATCCCACGCTTGCCCTCTACACGGTGATCGCTGTGATCGCATGGGCGTTCGTTCCATTCCACTCACTTCTCTACCAAGCCGGCGTGCGCCAAATACCCCGTTCGCTGTATGAGGCGGCCATGATCGATGGCGCCGGTGGGTGGACGCAGTTTTGGCGCATCACGGTGCCACAGTTGCGCTACACCATCATCACGTCCTCGACTCTCATGCTTGTCGGGTCGTTGACGTTCTTCGATTTGTTCTATGTCATGACTCAAGGTGGACCGGGAAACGCGACGCGGATCTTGCCCCTAGACATGTACCTGACTGGTTTTCGCTCATTCCAAATGGGTAAGGCTGCGGTCATCTCTGTCATTCTCAGCGCCATTGGCCTGACTCTGTCTCTCACCCTCAACCGGTTGTCTGGAGCTAACCGGATGGAAAGCCAAATGGAGGGAATGTGATGGCTACACTGCGCGGCCGCGCCCGGCCTAACATTGTCGGAGGCGCATTGGGTTGGATTTGGCTGGCGATTATCGCCGGTCCAATCTACTACATGGTTCTAACGTCGCTGCGAACCCAAAGCGACTACTACGCCGAGAATCCTCTCATCCCGCCCGGTTCGCCCACCATCGCGGCTTACCGCCTGGTTCTTGAGAACGACTTCATGCGTTACCTTGGCAACTCTTTGATTGTCACGCTGTCGAGCGTGGCGGTCCTGCTCGTGATCTGCCTGATGGCGTCCTACGCGATAGTGCGTACGGCGCGAAAGTCGGTCCAGAGGATTTTCTCTCTGTTCATGCTTGGGCTGGCGATCCCAGCGCAAGCAACCATCGTGCCCCTGTTCTACATGATCACCGAGATGCATCTCTACAACACGTTGGCGGCGCTGATCTTGCCGTCCATCGGGTTCGGTGTGCCCATCACGGTGCTGATCCTTGTGAACTTCGTGCGGGACATTCCGCGCGAGTTGTTCGAATCGATGACGGTGGACGGCGCCGGACCCTGGCGGGTTCTGGGCACGCTCGTGTTGCCTTTGGCCCGTCCGGCCGTGGTGACCGTGGGCATCTACGACGCGCTCCAAGTGTGGAATGGATTCCTGTTCCCCTTGGTTCTTACAGGCAAACCCGAGGTTCGGGTCTTGCCCTACTCCCTGTTCACCTACCAAGGCGAACACGGCTCCAACACGCCAGCCATCCTCGCGGCGGTCATGCTGTCCGCCCTCCCGATCCTCGCGGCCTACATCATCGGCCGGCGCCAACTGGTTGCCGGTTTGACGGCCGGGTTTGGCAAGTAACCAACCGCTCCAGCCCCGTGCGGATCGCGGCCCAACGGCTCAACGTCCGCTTCACCAAGGAAGGCAACGCGATGCTGCATCCGGCCGCGCCACAGCCCAGCGCCACCTGTTGGCCCTGGCACAACACCGAGCTCAGCCCTGAAGCCAGGGCGGAACTCATCCTGGCCGCTATGACTCTGGAGGAGAAACTTGCCCAGCTCGGCAGTTTCTGGCCCAGAGCCGAGGAAGACAAGGCCGCGGAAGGCAACATTGCGCCCCTTGAGGACGAGATGAGCGATTCCGGGACCGACTTTGCCGTCGCCTCCGAGCACGGGTTGGGGCATTTGACCCGTGTGTTCGGATCGCGACCGACCGAAGTCGGTCCTGGAATCGATCAATTGCTCGCCTACCAGAACGAATTGACCACCCGTACTCGGCTGGGCATTCCGGCCATAGCCCACGAGGAATGCCTAACAGGCTTGACCGCTCTGGGCGCCACGGTCTACCCGGCCCCAATCGCATGGGGGGCAACGTGGTCGCCCGAGCTGATTGAGGAGATGGCCACCGCCATCGGACGTGACATGTCGTCTTTGGGGTTGCAGCAGGGTCTTGCCCCGCTCTTGGATGTGGTGCGAGATTACCGCTGGGGCAGGGTCGAGGAGACCGTTGGCGAAGACCCGTACCTCGTTGGATCAATCGGGACGGCCTATGTCCGTGGACTGCAATCGACCGGCGTGATTGCCACACTCAAGCATTTCGCCGGCTACCCCGCCTCGCGCGCCGCCCGCAACCACGGTCCGGTTTCGATGGGTCCGCGCGAATTTGCGGACATCATGCTAACCCCCTTTGAGATGGCGGTGCGGGAGGGGAGAGCCGATTCGGTGATGAATTCGTATTCCGACGTGGATGGGATTCCAGCGGCCACCGATCACTCGCTCCTTACCCGTACTTTGCGTGAGAACTGGGGTTTTGAAGGGACGGTGGTTTCAGACTACTGGTCGATCGCCTTCGTCCACACCATGCATAAGGTGGCCCGTACTTTGGGGGAGGCTGGCGCCGCCACCCTGGCCGCCGGGATTGACGTGGAGTTGCCGGAGACGGCCGCGTTTCGGGAACTGGCACCTCTGGTCGATGACGGCACGTTGCCTATCTCAGTGATCGATCGGGCCGTGCGCCGCGTCCTAACCCAGAAGGCGCGCCTTGGCCTGCTCGACGCGAATTGGGCGCCGCCCTCGGCATCGGCCGACGATATAGACCTCGATTCGCCGGCCAACCGTGCGATCGCCCGGAATGTGGCCGAGAAATCAATCATCTTGCTCGCGAACGATGCCGGACTGTTGCCCTTGCGTACACCTCCGGCCAGCATTGCCGTGGTTGGGCCAATAGCTGTCGAACCGCGTTCGATGTTCGGCTGCTATTCCTTCCCCAACCATGTCTTGGTGCGCTACGGCGGCGGCCAACTTGGCGTCGAGGTTACCTCCATCCTCGATGCCGTCCGGGGCGAGTTCCCCGCGGCGAGGATCGACCACGTTTCGGGTGTGCCGATCATGGCGGCCGTCACCGAGGGCATTGGCGAGGCGGTCGAGGCCGCCCGCCGGGCCGATCTGGTGCTGCTGACAGTCGGAGACGTGGCCGGGCTGTTCGGTCGAGGCACGTCAGGTGAGGGCTGCGACACCGAGACGCTCGATCTACCCGGCGCCCAGCCGGCCTTGGTCGACGCCGTGCTGTCCACGGGCACTCCAACCGTGCTCATTGTGATATCGGGGCGTCCCTACGCGCTCGGTGCCTATGCGAGCCGTGCCGCCGCCATCGTCCAGGCGTTTATGCCCGGCGAAGAAGGGGCAGAGGCGCTGGCCCACGTCCTTTCAGGCGCCGTCAATCCGTCTGGCAAACTGCCGGTCAGCATTCCAGCCGGAACCGGCATACAGCCTTCGACCTACCTGGCGCCGCCCTTAGGGCGTTGGTCGGATGGCATTTCCAATCTTGATCCGACTCCGCTGTACCCGTTTGGCCACGGCCTGTCCTACACGGCCTACGAATACTCGGATTTGCGCTTGACGGACCACGCAATTGCGCCAGACGGGATGCTGACCGCTGGCGTTAGCGTGCGCAACACCGGGCCGTGCGCGGGAGATGAGATTGTCCAAGTCTACCTTTCGGATCATTACGCTCAGGTGACTCGGCCGGTGCGACAGCTAGTGGGGTTCGCTCGCGTGTCGTTGGCGCCGGGCGAAGAGGCTCGCGTGGAGTTCGATCTGCACGCCGACCGGACTGCCTTCACGGGCATCGATCCGGCCAGAAGAATTGTCGAGCCGGGTACGTTCACGCTCAGCGTCGGGCGTTCCAGCGAGGATCTGGCGCTAACGGAGCATTTCGAGATAGTGGGTGAGGTGCGCGATGCGACCGTCGAAAGGGTGCTTTCGACGCCCGCGCGGGTGGTGCGTGCGTAAGGGGGGAGCGCGGAGGTGTTATTCGGCGGAGGTTTTGGCTGGGTTCGGGGGAGACGTAGAGGCCCGCTTCACCAAGGTGGTGGCCAATTCCATGCGTGGATTCTGGGGTGCGAGGCCTTGGTAGGCCATCGCCAACACCATGCGCGTGGCCTGCCGGGCCATATCCTCCAAAGGTTGGCGAATCGTGGTGAGCGTTGGGGACAGCCACTCGCACACGGCCAAATCGTCGAAACCCACAACGGAAAGATCCTCGGGGATTCTCAGTTCGCGTTCGCGGGCCGCTTCGTACACTCCGTGAGCTTGCAGATCGGATCCGGCAAAGATCGCCGTGGGAGGGCGTGGCAGATCGAGCAGAACGGCGCCAGCTTTGTAGCCGCTTTCGGAATGGAAGTCGCCGTATTGCACCAACTCTGGACGATGGCGTATCCCCGCCCTTGTCAGGGCCGCTTGGTACCCGTCGAGGCGCTCTTGGGAGCACAGCGTTTCGGGCAGACCCGCGATTATGCCGATTTGTTTGTGGCCGAGGCCGAGAAGGTGCTGGGTGGCGGCAAGCCCGCCGGCAAAGTTTGTCGCGCCGATGACCGGTGCTCCCGAGGGGATCACCCCGATGGGGTCCACCAACGCGTAGGGGATGCGAAGGTGGTGCAGCCGCGTTCCGGTCTCGTCTTTGAGGCGGGACAGCACCACGACCAGGCCGTCAGTGCGCCGCGTGGACAGGGCGTTGATCCAATGCCGGTTGCCAACGGAGCGGTCGTGTGTGGCGGTCAGTATGAGCCCGACCCCGGAGCGGGCCGCCTCTTCTTGGGCGCCTTTGATCATTTGGGTGGCCCAAAGGGTGTCGAGGTCGCGGATCGCGAAGTCGAGCAGGCCAACGGCCTTGCGGCTGGAGCCCCGGCGGGTGTAGCCGTGCTCGGTGAGGAGCTCCAGGATCTGTTCTCGGCGCGAATCGCCCACGCCAGGGCGTCCGTTGAGGACTTTGGAGACGGTGGCCTGGGATGTGTGGGCGATCTCGGCGATCTCGGCGATGGTGATACGGGGCTCGGTCGGCATTGGCGTATTCCCGTGTTGCGGTTGGGCGGGCGTGGGTGCGGAAACTACATGGCCGAGTTTCGCACAATTCGCTTGACGGCGCCCCACGCGCACGGCCGTACCGGTGGACGATGGCGGCGCTCGGCCGCTCCGAGCAACAAACCCAATTCAAACGAAAGTTTCGCTTGCCTGGTCGCTGCGGAGAACGGCACCCTAGAGGTGATGTTCGAGGGTATCAGGCACTTGCGATGCATCGGGAGCAGTTGCACAATGGTAACTGTCTCGTAGGCGAGACGAAAGTTTCGCACTTCTCCAAAGGCAGGGTGCCCCCTATGGCACCCCCAACGGAAGGAATCACATGACCCCCAAAGCAATGTTGCCAAGGGTTGAACCAACACACCGCATACCTCGTTCGCACGCCCAGCGCCATCGGACGCGAAGGCCCTTGGCGGGCCTCGTGGTGGCCGCACTGCTGGGGGGCGGTGGCGTCCTCGCCAGCGCGCCCCCCGCCGCCGCCGCTACGGGAGACGTCATCGTCCACCTCGACCAGCAGCGACAAGAGATCGAAGGGTTCGTTGCCTCCGGTGCCTTTAGGCAGGCCGACGACCTCCTTAACTATCTGCCGCCGGCCAAGCAAAAGGAGATCCTCGATCTGGTCTTCTCCAAAGACGACGGGATTGGCGTATCGATTTGGCGGAACATGTCCTGCGACGAGCCAGGTATCGGCGACTACCGCTGGGCCACGTATGGCTTTTGGTGGGACGGCCCCTGTCCGACCTTCAAGACTGCGGCCACACCCACCTCGGTGCCATCGACCGTTGACGTGGATGGGGTGAGCGACTTCAACGGCGATAACTACCGGTGGTGGTTCGATTCGACACAGTATCCTCGCGAGGGTGGCGCCCTGACCGACACGACAGACTCCGAATTCTCTCCTTGGGGCTGGACTCAATCCCCAACGGACCGGGGTCAAGTGTGGGCCATGAAGAAGGCTCAAGAATATGACGCTGCCAATGGCGACGAGATCCAGTTCGTCACGTCGCTGTGGAGCGCGCCCGTGTGGATGAAATCGGGCGGCACCGTGACCAGTCCCACCGACACGGTCCACACCTACGATGGTTTCGTGCCGGCCGCGAATTACCAGGCGTTCGCCGATTATGTAGCCGATTACGTGCAGGGCTACGAGAAGGTTTACGGGATCCCGATCGCGCAGATCTCTTTGTCCAATGAGCCAGATCACTCCGGGAACTATTCGTCTTCGTTCTGGAACGCCGACACCTACAGGCAAGTCCTAAAATATGTCGGTGCGGAATTCGCGGAGCGCGGTATCACCACCAAGATCCAAGGCGTCGAGGCCATGAGCTGGAATGCCACCGGATTCATTGGCGGGTTAACCAATCAGGCCCAGCTGGGCTATGGCACGGGCCTGTTCCGCGATCCCGATGCACTGCAATACCTGGGCACTCAGGGCTACCACTCCTACAGTTGGACCCGCACCAACGGCTCGCAGATCAACAATGCTGGCCTGCAGGAGGCGAAGGCCCGTGCGGTCGAGAACGATCAAGAAATGTGGTCAACCGAGATTTCGCTTATGTCCAACCAGACAAATAACATCGCAAACGCTGTCGGCTGGAGCCAATTCTGGGGCCGTCAACTCGGGATCGCCGAGATGAATGCTGTGGGCCACTGGTGGGCGTGGGGCTACAAGAAGATCGCCACCGCTTCTGGCGGCACAACGGGCACGGTTTCGGCCGAGAACCTCATCTACTTGGAGAACTCGACCTCCGGTAACAACAACTCCGGTGTCATCACCGGTGAGTTTACGGGCAACTACGAGGTTGCGCGTTGGGCCTACGGGCTTGGCCACTATGCCAAGTTTGTGCGCCCCGGTTGGAAGCGGGTCAACCTAGAGACGGCCGACTTCGTAAACGGCACCGATAGCGGCTCTGGTAACCCTTCCGATCTGGTCTCGACCGCGTTCATGAATCCGCAGGCAAACCCGGACGGCTCCCACGATATCGCGGTGGTCATGGCGAACGGCGCCACGGCCCATACCGCCAACGTATCCTTCCCCGGCTACACGATCACGAACGGCCAGCAATACCTGACCGATGCCACGGTCGATATCGTCCACAACGCGCCCACCGCCGTTGCGTTCAACGCGAGTGGTTCGACACCGCTCAATATCGCCGCCAACTCCATCTACACATTCACCGGCAAGGCCTGGCCCGATTCGACCTATAGCGTCGATGCGACGAGCACCATTTCGGCCGCCAACTATGCGAGCGCCGAGCATGCCTACACCAACAAAGACGTGGCGTTGGCCGGTCAGTATGTTCAGGTCTACGACGTTCCCGGGGCCACTGCGGCCACTTCGGGCAATACGGGCGCTGAGCTACGCTACGAGAACATCGACTTCGGCGCGGGCGCGAATGTCCTCAAGGTGGCCACCTCGGACGCATCCAGCGCGGGGACCATCCCCGTCAGGCTATATGTGGATGGGGTCGATGCCGGGGGTCTAGTCACGTCCGGCGAGGCGGTCCTTTCGGCTGGAACCGGCTCGGCGCCCACGGTCAGCGAAATCCTCCTCACGCGGCGTATCTCTGGGGTCCACGACATCGTGCTGGTGGTGGGCGCGGCCGGCTCGGCGCGGACCGTGCGCCTGCAATCGCTGTCGTTCGGGGTAGCGGTCGATGCCGTCGAGCTGACTGTCTCGGGCACGTACCGTTGGCCCGTAGCACTCGACGGTTACGTGTCCGGTGGGACGGTGCCAGTCACGGTTACGGGTTCAGGCACCAATCCAACCGGCAACGTCACCGTCTCCTTGATTGGTCCGGGCGCCGGCGACTTCGATCTCAGTCCCACCGACGGCGTTTTGGGCGTGCTCGCGCCGGACGCCACCGCGACATTCACCCTCACTCCCAAGGCGGACCTGGCTCTCGGGGTCCACAGCGCGACAGTTCAAGTGTCCGATGGCGTGGTGAGCCAGTCCTTCGTGGCCGAGTTCGTTGTCGCTTCGACAACGGGCGGCGGCGCACCCCTTGTTATTGCTCAGGAAGGCGTGAGCTTCGGGAAACTGCCCACCGGATACACGGCTCCGGCGGCCCTTCCAGTGACGGCCATCAACGTGGGCGCCGCCGCCACCGAAGTGCTTCCGGTTGCGCTGCAAGGGGCCGATGCCGCAGCTTTCGCGCTGTCGGCCGCAACCCTTGGACCCATTGGCGCCGACGGAGGGCGTGCCTCAGTCTCGGTGGCACCTGTGGCCGGCCTGCCCGTTGGGACCTACGAGGCGACCGTCATCGTCGGTACGGCCCCGTTAGCTGCGACCGTCCAGGTAAAGGCTGAAGTGGCGGCGGCCTACGTCGTCACTGTCACCGCAAGCGGCAACGGGACCGTCACCGGAGGGGGCACCTACTTCCCCGGCGACACCGTCGCACTGACCGCCATCGGCAACGATGGTCAAGCGTGGAACGGTTGGACATCGACACAGCTGGAGTGGATCGGTGCGAGGGCAAACTCGTTCACGATGCCGGCCGGCGATGTGTCGCTAACCGCCGCCTTCCGGACTCCAATTGCGAGCCTCAAGGACACCTACGGCGACTACTTCGACATGGGCAACATCTACTCTTCGGCAGCGACCTACCAATCGGGTTCGCAGAACGTCGCCCAAGTGGACAAGCATTACAGCATCATGACGGCTGAAAACTATATGAAGCCGAACCAGGTGCTGCCAAACACTGGGATCAACGCCACGACAGGCGCTTACACGTTCAACTGGGCTAACGCGGACGCGTTTGTCTCCAACAGTCTCGCGCGCGGCCTGAAGATCCACGGGCATGTGCTTGTTTGGCACGATCAATCTCCGGCCCGCATCAACTCCGGAACGACCGGCGGTACTAGGGCGTTGGCACGGGAGAACATGCGCCGGTACATCGAAGAGGTTCTGGGTCACTTCAAGGACAAGGCCGTGAGCTGGGACGTAGTCAACGAGGCCTTCGTGGACGAGATCGGCACATTCGACCCGTCCACCCAGGATTGGCGCAACTATTTGCGCGGCGGACCCAACGGCGGTTCGTCGAACTGGTGGACTGCGTATGGCAATGGAATGGACGCCGCCGCCGGGGAGCATCAGTCCGATTTCCTCTACGACGCCTTCGTCTACGCCCGGCAGTATGGCCCAGAAGTGAAGCTCTATTACAACGATTTCAATATTTTCCAGTCCGAAGGCAAGGGTAAAGCGGTCCTTGCGATGGCTCAGGCCCTCAACGCCCGCTACGCGGTCGAACACCCCGAAGACCCACGTGCGTTGGTCGAGGGCGTTGGCTTCCAAGCCCACAACTACATCGCCCAGACTCCGGCATTCGCGTGCGCGGACAGGACTCAACTGCCCGGCTTGATCGATTCGGGTGCCGCCGTGTGGCAACCGGGCGCGTGCTCGAACCACGCTTCGGTGGAAGCATCGATCCAGAACTTTGTCGCTGCCGGCTTCGATCTGTCGATGAGCGAACTCGATCTGTTCG
>JAIRXV010000190.1 GCA_031268115.1 Bifidobacteriaceae bacterium | reverse complement strand
CTGCGCGGCGAATCCGGCCGGATCGCCAGGCCGTGGACCGCGTGGCTGGCGCTGCTGGGGGTTCCAGCGATCGGCGTGGGCGTCTTTCTGGCACGCCGTGGCGCCATCCAGATTGACGTTGGCGCGGTGCTGGTGGGCGTCCTGCTCGTGGGGGTTGGCGCGAGCGCGCTGACCGCTCTTGCGCTGCGGCTCCTCGGAACGGTCCGGGTGCCCGGATCGTTCTCCGCGACGTTCGCGCTGCGCGATGCCGGCCGTCATCAGATCCGCGTCGTGCCTGGTGTCGCCGCAGGTCTCGGCCTGATCGCGGCCGTGGTCGCCGGAATGGTCTACATCGAATCATCGCGCTCCGCCGCCCAGCGGATGCACCTCCTGGACGCGCCCCTCGGTGGGGCATTCGTCATGACCGCGGACCTCGCGGAGGCCACCGCAGCAGCCGAAGCCATCGCCCCCGTGGTCCAGGCGGTCCCCGCGACAGTCGCCCACGTCCCGGGGAGTTTCACGGCGCGGGCCGATGGCGGACCCTTCGCGGGGGACCACGAGTCGTTTTCGACGGGTTCCAGCGCCCTGCTGGGCGGCGTCGGAGTGCTGGTGGTCACCCCTGAGCTGGCGGACGTTTTCGGTTTTCCCGCCGAAACCCGGTCCGCGCTCGCCGCTGGCAAGCTCGCAACCCGGGCGGGTGATTTCGGGATGGCGTCCGGCGAAGGGACCCTGTATTTCATCGACCCGCAGGAGGAGCCGTTTGCCCTGCCGGTGGCCGTCGTTCTGCCCGATGCCGCACCAGCGGTCTTGGCGGTGTCCGAGGAGCGGGCGCGGGAGTTGGGTTGGCCCGTCACCGTGACCGGCATCGTCGTCATGACGGACCGGCCGCTCACGCGCGAGGACCAGGGCGCACTGACGCCACCAGGCGCCAACGTCGAGCTCGGACTCCACATCGACACCGCTCCCGCCCAATACGCCCTGCTCGGCGCGGGTACCGCCCTGGTGGCGCTGCTGGTCTGGGCGCTGGCTGGGTTGGCGCGGGCTGAGGCGCTGCGGGATGCCGCCATCGTCGAGGCTGTCGGCGCTCCGCCTGGGTTCACGCGCAGGGTGGCGGGCCTCCAAGCACTCCTGCAAGCCGGCCTGGCGGCGCTGGCGGGTGTTCCAACCGGCATCGCCCTGGGACGCGTGTTCCTCGCCATCCGCGAAGCCGCGGTCCCAGGCCAGCCAGATGCGGTGGCGATCCCTTGGCCGCAGATCGCGGCGCTGGCCGTACTCCTCCCGCTGGGGGTCGCCATCGTCACCGCCATCACCACCCCGGTGAGCCGGCGGCGAGGCGTGCCACGACCGATCGCGTGAGCCCGCTTTCCCGGGCACGCGGAGGCTACTTCGAGGAACCCGCCGTGGGGATGATCGATGGCAGCCCATCGAAGCGCCGGAAGTCGCGATCGAAGGTGACCACAGGGCACGCGAACCGCTGAGCCACGGCGGCGATGTAGGCATCGGGAACTAGATCCGCAGATGCGCCAGCGTGCTGGCACAGGTCGAGGAATGGGCGAATGCCCGCGAGCAACCCCGCGATGGGCCGGTATCCGGGCGCCCCGGTGACGGCGTCGACAAAGGCGGCGGCATCGCCGAGCGTGGAAGCGACCGGGAAGATGCGCCGGTTGATCACAATCCTGACAAAGCCGACCCACACCAGGTCCGGGACCATCACATCCGCGTCCGGGCGCGCGAGAGCGGCCTCGATCCACGCTGTCGCGTCTGGATGGTTCGGGTGGTCCGCGCGGTGAGCAGCAACCAAGACATTGACGTCTACGACGAACACGGTGGGCTGGCCTCCTCATCGAGGAGATCCCACAGTTGGCGGCTCGAGGATGGGTCAATTCCGGGGGCCAAACCCGTGCCCGGGACTGTCGGCAGGTGGACGGCGCCAGCCTCAGATGGAGACTTCGCCAGTTCGCGGCACACCGCGTCTTCCACGAAGGCGCCCAAGGTCTGCCCTCGCTGCCGCGCCCGCTTCTTCGCATCTTGAAGAATCGCATCGCTGATCGTCAGTGTGGTGCGCATGATGCTCATCCTAGTGCATCATGCGCATCACGGATGCCGAGCCGAGGTCTTCCTTAAGGCGGACGACCCCTGCCACGCGCAGCCTGCGCGATGGGACAAGGCGCCGCGCCCTCTCGGCGCCGTGGGACGATCTCCGCGTGAAGGCTCCCGAACTGTTTCTTGAGCGCCGTGGAGCTGGCCGGCCCCTGGTGTTACTCCATGGCATCGGCGTCGATCACCGTCTCCTGTTGCCGTTGGATGCCGCCTTTTCGCAGGTGGGCGGCTGGGAGCGGTGGTATGTGGACTTGCCTGGATTTGGGCAGAGCCCTTTGCCCGATGGCGTCACCTCCACCCAAACCATGGCCGATGCCGTCTTAGCGTGGGTCGAGCGTTCCTTCCCGGGCGAGGAGTTAGCGTTGCTGGGCAACTCCTACGGCGGATTGCTGGCCCGTTTCATCGCCAATCGGATACCGAGCCGGGTGGCTGGGTTGGCGCTGGTGTGCCCGGTGGTCGGCGCGGACAGGTCCGCGCGCACCCTGCCGCCGCGGCGTATCGCCGTGGCCGACCCTGCGCTTGCTGCCACCGCACCGCCCGAACAGTGGGGGCCGTATGCCGAGTTGGCAGTGGTGCAATCCCAGACTGGGTGGGACGGATTCCGCCAGCACGTCCTTCCCGCAGTGATGGCGGACAACGCCGAGGTGACGACCCTCCTCGAATCGGCCTATGACCTGACCGCCGCTCCCGAGATGGGTGCGGCACCATTCACCGGCCCCACCACGATCATCTGTGGCCGGGACGATCACGTGGTGGGTTTCCAGGACCAGTTGGGCCTGCTGCCTCACTATCGTCAGGCCACCTACAGTGTTGTGGCCGATGCCGGGCACAACATCATCCTCGATCAACCCGGCGCAGTCCTCGCGCTCATTGTCAACTGGGCGGCGCGACTCGGCTGACGCCGGACGATGCGGCGACCCGCATGTCCCGGCGTGGCTTTCGGCGGCGGGGAGCAAGCGGCCCGACCGGGGCAATGAATTGCCGTCAAACTCCCACCGAACCCCAGCCGCGCCGCCCGGCTAAACCACTCCGCGCAACGAAAGGTCTCGACGTCCTGTCACTCGACCAGAACATATGTGACGCCCAGCGCGTCATAAACCGGCTTTGCGCGGCGGTCGCATGTCACCAAAGTGAGGCCGTGAGCGCGCGCGGCCAGCCCCACTAAACCGTCGTAAACGCTTCCTCCAAGGATGCCTAACGCGACAAGTTCGCGTATCATCGCGGGCTGCGCAGTTGGCGAGAGAAAGCGAGAATGTGGAAACTCCTCATCCATGAGCAGGATCACATCTTGGCCATCAAGGCGTTTGGGGCCGGGCAGGCGTGTGAGGGCAGACAACAACTCGAAGGCAGCATGGCCCGCTAACCCCAGGGGCCGGTTGCGAGTGGCGAGGCGCACGCCTTGGTGGAACGGATTGCCTCGATCGATGTGGGCGATGGCGGCGCTGGTGTCCAGCAGCAGGGGTTCACCGTTGGTTGCCAAGACGCAACCCCCGAATCTCCTCTGGGCTCGGTGACGTGCCGCCATCGGGCAACACCAAGTGCCCATCTTCGCGCACCAGTCGGGACGTTGGCACACCCACCCTGAGTTCATTGCCGACGGCCGTGACCTCGACCTCGCCGGGTACTATCCCCGCCTGATCCCGAAGCGCCTTAGGAATAACCAGACGCCCTGCCTTATCAATGGTAATGATCATACCATTAGATTACCATGCGAATGCCGCGCAAACGCCTCCAGGCCGCCTCCCACCCGCAAGCATTCCCGAGAGGGCATCGAGTACGCCGCCAACGCCGAGATCCAGGCACCCCGGTCACGGGACCAGCCCGCCATCGTTGGCGAACCCGATCGCGGTGGTGTCGCTCAGCCCGAGAACGCGTCGCATCCTTGCCACGGACCGAGGGCTGGTTCTGGTGCTCCACTGTGTGCGGAGTACCAGAACCAGCCCTCGGTGTTTGGTGGGGTCCCGTGGCGCGCCCTGCCGTAGGAACCCACCTGTTGGGTTTGCCCGCCCCCTGCGGGAGTGGGCAAACTGTCGTGGAGTCAGCGGACCTTGATCGTGTAGGTCTTGGTCTTAGCTCCGGCCCGAACGGTGATTTTGGTGTTGCCCTTCTTCAGCGTCTTGATCACGCCGTTCTTGTCGATAGTGGCGACCTTCGGGTTGGAGGAGGCGTACCGGATTTTCGCGGCGGTGGCCGATGCCGGTGTGTAGGTGCCGGTTGCCCACGCCACCTTCCCGATGGCCATGGTTCGCGGGATTCCGGTGGCCTTGACCCTGGCGACCTTCACTGCTGGCTTGGTCTTGGCGACAACCCTTACCGATATCTTCGCGGTCCTGGTGCCAGCTTTGACGGTGATGGTGGTTTTCCCGACGGCCCTTGCGGTGACCTTCCCGGTGGCGGTCACTCGGGCAACCTTCGCGTTGGATGTTGTCCACGTGGCCTTGATGCTGGCTTTGGACCCGTCGGCCAGATAGGCGCCTGCGGGGATGGTGGCCGAGCTGCCCTTGGCCAGGACCACGGAGCGTTGAGCGGTCTTGACCTTGAACACGGAAGTGTCGGGGACGGTGTCCACATCAGTGGGCTTGCCAGTCTCAGACGCCGCGGGAACCAATCCGGCTAGGGCGTGGCTTAGCTCGGCGGACGCGGCTTGAATCTGCGCCAAACTAGCGTCTGGGTTGCTGGCCGCCGTTTTGGCCTGGGCCAACGCGGTTGCCAGCACCAGCCAACTGGCCGGTGTGTATGTGGCAGCGGTCAAGTCGGCAGTGCTAGCGATCAGACCTGTCAGGATCGTCCTGACTGGACCGGTGTCCGCCACGGGGAGGGTCGGAGCTATCCGCAGGCCCGCCAGAGCGGTCCGCAAACGGATGGCTGCCCGGTCAATCACGGCCTGATTGGCCCGCTCCCCGGCCACGGCCCGGGCCGCGGCTGCCGCCTGGTCCACCGCCTGCCACGACCCGGCCGTGTAGAGGGATTTCTGGGCGGCGAGCCCATCTGCGATCCCCACCAACGTGGTCAGAGCGGTGGCGTCAACTGCGGGCACCAGCCCGCTCAAGGCGGCACTCAGAGCGTTCGCGGCCCCACGGATAGCATCGGCAGAGGGTTCGGCCTGGTCGAGGATGCCGTTCGCTGCGGCCAGCGCTGCCGCATAGGCCGACCAGCTGGGTGGCGTGAATGCCACCTGGTTCAGCTCCATGGTTTCGGCTGCGGCGACCAGGCCGGCAAGGTCCCGGGTTGGGGCCTTGTGGACCAGCCCGGTCCACGCGGCCAACAGGCTGGATTGAGCCAGATTCGCTTCGCCTTGTGACGGGCCAGCTCCCGGTGCCAAGACATCCCGAGCGGCAAGCAGAGCTGCCCAGAACGGATCCCAACTAGCCGCCGTGTAGTCCGCGCGCACCGGCCCGGCCGTGTCGATCGCATCGACCAACGCGCGGACGGCCTCCAAGCGGACCTCAACCACTAAGGCGTTGATCGCACCCCGCAACGCGGTCACGGCATCGTCGACATCGGATTGGGCCGGATCCGATCCCGACGCCAACAACCCTCGGGCCTGGGCCAACGCAGCCGCGTAAGGCGCCCAACTCGCGGCGGTGTAGTTGCCTTGGATCGGTCCTGCCGCGTCGAGCGCTGCAACCAGAGTTGCCAGCGCACCGGTCTGAGTCGCGAGTGTCAGCCCGTTAAGCGCCGCCTGGACGCTACCCAAGGCCGCATCGATCGCGCTTTGGCCGCCATCGGACTCCAACACTGCCTCCGCAGCGAGGATCGCCTGACTCAGCTGATCCAGCGAGTCGGAGGTGTACACCCCGGCCCCCAGGCCCAGCATCGTCTCGGCTACCTGCAACAACCCGTGCAAGGCCCCAGGATCCCGCACCGTCACCGACACGGAATCCGTGAAACCCCCATCCCAGGTGGTGGCTGTAACCGTGGCCTGACCTGGACGCACTGCAACCACGGTCCCATCGGGTGAGACTGTCGCCACGGCGCTATCCGATGAGGACCATGCCACTTGGCCGTTCTTGTCGGTGCGGTCCGCTGGTTCGACCACCGCCGCCATCGGCGCTTGGGCACCCACATCCAGGGTCAAGGCCGACGGATCCACGTCGACACCCGTGACTGCCGCACCGGCGGGCAGGTGGAGGCGATAGGCGGTGGTGACCGCTCCGTCTTCCGAGGTGACGATGACGCGGGTGACTCCATCGAGTCCAATCGCGGGCACCACTGTGACCGAGGCGTTGTCGCCGGCGCTCGCCGTCACCTCCGGCACGGCCGTGGAGTACCACGTGTAGTCGGCAACGCCAGGATCGACCTCGGGCAGACTCACGCCGTCAATGAAGATATTTGACAGTTGGGCCGCGCTGGAGGCGATCAGCCCGTCGGTGAAGATCTGAACCTCGGTGATCATCATGGTGCGGTACAGGTATTGATCGGCCCGCGGGATGGCGTCCATAGCCAAGCGCAGGCGGGACGTGGCCGTTTTGTCGAAGGTGTAGACCACTTCGGCTCCGCTCGTGGACGAGCTGACCGTCTGAGCCGCCTGGCCCGTCACAGCCACCCATCCGCTACCATCCCAGGCTTGCAGGGTGAGATTGGGCACCGAAGCCCACTGGTCCAGCACCCAGTAAATCTTCACCTCGTCGATGTAGTAGGCAGTCTCGGTCTCCATCCCGAACGTGAAGTCGATCCAATCTGACGCCCGTTTCTGGGTGTCCGGGGTCCAGTTGGTCCAACGGTTCTTGGGACTGTTCGTATACGAGACGATCCCGTCATTGATGTGGACCAAACGGTCATCGGTGAAGGTGTAGGACGCCTCTAGGGCAGGCAGCGTGTAGCCGTTCCGGAACGAAGATACGTCCCGGCCACCGTTGTTGATGTAAGTTCCGGACACCCGGACGGCGGCTCGCGCGCTGAATCCACTCACACCGTCAACTTTGCCCTGAACATTGACCACGCCAGGGAGTTCCACGTTCACCGCACCCCAGGTAACGGGCAGTGGCTGGTCCGTGCCGTCTGAGTAATAAACAGTGACCCGCTCAGGCAGCCGTGGCGGCTCTCCCACGATCGTGGCGGTCGCAACGTTCTGCACCGCGATCACGCCGACCGCCTCGATCCGAGCCACGGGTTTCAGACCTGTACCCGCAACCGTTCCGGCCACCGTGAACACGTTGATGCTGCCATACGCAGCGGGGTCGATGGCGTCCCACACCACGGGCAGTTCGCGCGCCAGGCCGCGATCATAGGTGGCCGTCACTCGAGCTGGCAGAGCGGGAGCTTGCCCAAGCGGAACCTTCAGGCCGACCGGCCCGAACCCGGTCAGCACCTTGGGTGGGTCCGCCTCGGTGACCGCAAGGGTCACCTCGTTGGAATCGTCGGTGACACCGAGATAGGTGACGGTGGCCTTGACTTTCGCCTGCCCGGGTCCCACCGCCAAAACCGTGGACCCGTCCAACCGGATCACCGCCGGATCGGACGTGGAATAGGCGACCGTGTACTCGCCCGGTGCCAGAACGGCATCGGCCAGATCTGTCACCGTCAGTTCCAGCGGCGCAGTGGTGTCCTCGGCCATGGTCCCACCGCCGGTGACACCCAGACTCACCTGTCCCAGCGGAGCCTTTCGCCTGGTGAGAGTGATCGTGTGATTCCGCTGGACAAGGCCGTTTTCGGAAACCACCATGACACGGACGATGCCGGGCACCCCGGCCGCCGGGACGATGGTGACCCTGGCGTTATCCGCCGCGGTCGCCGTGACGGCCGGGTTCTCGGCATCCCACTCGAGGTCGATGGCGTAGTCACCGGTCTCGGGTGCGAAGTCCGCAACGGTGCTGCCCGCGACCCGCAGGTCCGTCAACTCGGCCGTGCTGTTCGCAGCCACCGTGACGGAGGGAATCTCAATCTCCGTGATCGCGACACACGACGGTTGCGTGGCGGGATTATGCACGTTTAGGACAACCCGTTGCGCCAACGCCCGGTCGAAGGTCAAGGTGACTATCCGTGCGTTGGTGGGCCGGGTGTCGACCAGCGAGCGAACCAGATTCGCCGCTGGGACAACGGTGCCGTCAGCGCCCTCAAGTTCGATCCCCAGAGTCGTCGTGTTGCCATCGACGCAACCTGTTGTCGTGCCCGAGAAGTGGATCTTGATCTGATCCACCGGATTCGGGGTGGCCCACCTGAACGCGATCCAGTCATCCGGCCCGCGATAGGTGCCGCCGTCGTCCGGCCAGTTGGTCCAACGGTTCTTTGGGCTGGAGGCGTAGACGATGGTCCCGTCGTTGACGTGGGCCAACGAATCGCCGATATTCGTGTGGGACGCAGTGACGGCGACCGACGGATCGCCCGAGGTCCGGGCGATATTGATGGACGGGCCGGGGACCACAACCCGGATGACCGCCTTGGCTGGCAACGCCGTCCCAGCCACCACCCCCGAAACCTCAACCGAGCCCGCCACCGCTAAATCTCCCGGGAGGATCGTGTCCCAAGTGACATCGGCCTGCGCCTGGGAGGAATCGGTGTAGTAGACCGCAATCCTGCTCGGCAGGATCGGAAACGTTCCAACGGCCGTGACTGTCGAATAGGCCTCGACCGCGGCTATATCGATCACCGTCACCGTGGCGGTCGCCGTGAGTGGAGTACCTGCGACATTCCCAGTCACATCGAACTGACCGATCGCGGCGGCCCGAGCGGGATCGACGCCCTGCCATGAGACAGGCAGCTCGACCTCAGTGCTATCCGAGTAGACCCCGGTGACCGTGTTGGGCAGCGTCAACTGCCCACCTTTGACGACCGTCACGGCGGTGGGCAGCAGTTCCACCAGTTCCGGATCGCCATCGGCGGTCATCGCATGAACGGTTGTGGTCCCCGAGGCCAGGCCCGGACTTGTGGCCGTCACACGGATGGGGTCTCCGCTGCCGTCCGAGGCGACAATCAGCAGGGCTTTACCGCTGAACGCCCGGCGCTGATTGGTGTCCTGGTACCGCTCCAAGCTGATGGCGTTGCCGTTGTCTACGCCGGCGATGGTGCCGCCCTGAACCTCGAAAGCTATCCGATTGGTGGCGGAGGGGACCATGGTGCCGCTGGCGTCGACAACATCGACCGTGATGAAGGACAGATCTTCACCGTCAGGGGCGATCACCCGGCGGTCCGGGGTTAGGGCCAACCCCGCCGCTAGTCCAGCGGTGGCCACCACGTCTTCGGCAACCACTTCGCCATCGGTTGAGGCGACGGCCCGCAGCTCACCCGGCTCGAACGGCACGTCCCACTGGAGATACAGCTTGCCGTTGTCGGTTTCCAGGTAGTCCAGCCCGTAGCCGGTTGTTTTGTGTTCGAATTCGCGTACCCCCAAGGAACGGCCGTTGAGGAACAATTCCACTTCCTCGGCGTTGGAATATGCCCACACCTGGACGGTCTGACCACGCGACCAATTCCAGTGAGGCAACAGGTGCACGGTGGGGATATCGGTGTACTGGGCCTTATAGAAATAATAGATATCTTTAGGGAACCCGGCCGAATCTACGATTCCAAAGTAGGAACTTTTTGCGGTCTCTTTCGCGTCCAATGGGGGGTTCGTTTCGCTGTAGGGTAAGGGCTCGCCGATGTAATCGAAACCGGTCCAGATGTAGTCCCCCGGCACGTACTTCTCATCGCGCACAAACTTCCATGTCTGCGATGCGGTGGTGTCGAACGAGTTCATCAAATGGTTGTCGTAGGAGGACGCCTGGCGGATATCCGGGTGAGTCCCGGCGATCAGCGTTCTGTCTGGGGTGAAGTAGAACCCTCGGGATCGGATA
This sequence comes from Bifidobacteriaceae bacterium, assembly GCA_031268115.1. GTDB lineage: Bacteria > Actinomycetota > Actinomycetes > Actinomycetales > WQXJ01 > JAIRRT01. The sequence goes on along the minus strand of JAIRXV010000190.1, from coordinate 2,422 downwards.
GCGGAAGAACTCTCCGTCCCAAGAACCCGATTGGTGGGGTGCAGGGAACGTATGGTCGCGAAATCAGCTGTCTTGGCGTAGTTGAGGCCGGGAATGTCCACCTCCTGCCACGCGGCCCGCGACCCGGCCTGAGCAAAACGGTAGTCTCCGAGGGTGGTTGGCCGAGTCGTGTCCACTTCCTTGACCCAGGCGTTAAGGGAGCGCGCCACCGACCCAGTGGGGGACGCGACCTCGTTTCCTATTGACCACATAATCACGGACGGCGCGTTCTTGTCCCTGTTCACCATCGCTTTGATGACGCTCTCCGCGTGGGCGTTGAAGTACAAGTGAAAATCGTTGGCGTTCTTGCCTTGATCCCACGTGTCGAAGGCCTCTTCCATCACGGTCAAACCCATCCGGTTGGCCAAGTCGATCAACACTTGCGATGCGGGGTTGTGGGACGTGCGGATCGAGTTGATCCCCATCGACTTCATGATCTCTAGCTGCCGTTCCGTGGCGCGGCGGTTCACGGCGGCTCCCAGAGCGCCAAGGTCGTGGTGCAGGCACACGCCCTTGATCTTCATCCACTGGCCGTTGAGGGAGAACCCATCGTCGGCCGCAAAGTCGAACCAACGCAGGCCGGTCACAGTTTCATAGCGGTCCAGGACCTGTCCGTCGACTCGCACGCTCGAGACCACCCGGTAAAGGTACGGATCTTCTATGGACCACAGGTGCGGACCGGCGACTGTGAGGTTCTGCTCGTGGGTGTATTCGGCGGCAAGGTCCGCAGCGGCGGTCTCATCGGAGGCGATCACGGCGCCCGATGCGTCCAGAATCTCGGTCCGCAGCATCGCAGCAGTTTGGGAGGTCAGGCCCTTGACTCGGGTCTTGACGTTCACCACCGCTTTCCCCTGGGCGTAGTTCGATGCCAGGTTCGGGGTGGTGACGAACGTGCCGTCTCGGTCCACATAGATCGGATCGGTTGCGGTCAACGTCACATCCCGATAGAGGCCGCTCCCCGCGTACCAGCGGGACCCAGGCTGAGGGTTCTCAGCGCGCAAGGCGATGACGTTGGGCTGGCCAGGCGCCTTGAGTGCTGCCGTCACATCGAAACTGAATGCCGTGTAGCCGTAGTAGTTAGTTCCTACCTCGACGCCGTTGACCCACACGGTCGACACCGTCTGAACCCCATCGAAGTCCACCGTGATCCGCTTACCGGCCGCCGATGTCGGAAGGGTGAAGGTCTTCCTGTACCACCCGACTCCACCGTCAAGCCAACCCGCCGTAGCTCCGCCATTGGAGCGCAGATTGAAATCCAGGTGAATGGACCAGTCATGGGGCACCTGAACCTGTTGCCAGTCCGAATCGTCCAAAGACTCACTCTGTCCGTTGGGGACATTCCCCAGCCAGAACCTCCAGCCGTCGTTGAAGTCCACGCTGCGCCCATCCAGTGCCACATCGCCCTGAGTCTGGGCCGCCTGAGTCTGGGCAGCCGCCATCGTCGGTACCTGAGACGGTGCCGCCTGCGCGCTCACCGCACAGCCTGTTGCGACCAAACCGGTCGCGGTTGCTATGGACAGCAACGTTCTCCATGTCGTTCTTAACCTCACGGTGCCTCACTCCTTTGTTCGAGGTATGTCGATTTGGAGCCGCGAACCCGCCAGTCGGCGTGGCGCGGCAACTCGGCACCCGCCGCCGTTTCACCGGCGCCCGGAGAAGCTCAGGTGCCGCGGTCTCTCCAAGTGCGGCAAGTATGATGCCCCCCCCCGCAAGTCAAACGCGTTCGCTCACAAGTGATCGTTTTCTCACATTCGCGTCGGTTGGGGGCAGAGCAAGACACGGCGCCCTGTGGTGGCGTCTTCACCACCTCCACCTGGGCTTACCTCGCGGTCAGACCTTGGGCCGATGGGACGCGAGCGGGGCTACGGGCGTTGCTTGGCCATCCCAACCTGGCACGCGGCACTACAACTCCACGGAATGCCCGTCAGGGGCCCATGGACGATGGCGGCAATCGCCATCGTCGTTTTGCCGCCTTCGGCCTCGGCGGGTGTTGGGAGGACGGGCGGTGGCGCGGTGACATTTAGGACGCGGGTGGGGACGCCATCGGCGGCGGATGACAGCGAACCTATGGCCTGAAGACACACTCCCTCGGCTCCAGTTCCAGTGAGCCACAGCAGGCTAGATAGGTGACGGCCGGAGGGTGGGATGGGCGCCCCCGCTCTTCCCGTGACGATCCGTGCGCGAAGCGCGTCGGATAAAGGCGAAATCCTGCTCCCAACCCGACCGTTGCCGCTTGTCACAGCGTAAGCACGGGGCAATTTGCGAGGGCGGATGCTTGCTTCGCCAGCTTCCGGTCGGTTGTGAGGAGTGTCGCGTCCAGTTCTTCGGCGAGCGCAACATATACGGCGTCGTAGGCGGTGATGCTGGCTCGCAGCTGCCACAC
>JAIRXV010000498.1 GCA_031268115.1 Bifidobacteriaceae bacterium | reverse complement strand
TCGAGTTGGGGTCGGCGGCGTTCTCGACGTTCAGGCCCGTTCCCTGCGGCGCCGACCATGCAACTACGGCCCGGTTCCCAAGGGCCGCCACCTGTGGGCCGACATCTGCGGTGTCGTTGTCGGTCAACCGGGTGGTGACCCAGTTGCCGTGCGAGGCGCTGCCCGCGCCGCCGGTGTGGACGGCGGCGTAGACCTCGGTGTTGTTCAGCATCTCTAGGGCGCTGGCATCGGTTACCTCGCCCCCGATGGGTGCCCTGGAGCGAACCCATGAGGCCGCTTGGAATTGTTCCGTCCCGTCCATGGCCAGATCGGAGTCCGGTAGGGCGTCCCCGCTCGGATTGTTGATTCGGTCCGTGGCTGGGTCGGAAAGCACGTGCGCTTCTGTGCCTGTAGAGCCCGCGGCCGTGTAGTAAACGCGTGTGTCGTTGACATCGGGCGAACCCTGATCGGAAAGGTAGGCCACAATTTGGCCGTCCCGGGTGGTTTGTGGGTCGGCGTACGGATACTGGGTTTCGCCGAGGAGTGAGCTACCGGGGGCGGCTAGGCGCGGCAATACGGACGATGGCGTTGCAGCAGATTGTAGGTAATCGCGCGATTGCGTGCGCATCACCGCCGGCTGTACCGTGAAAACGTCGATGCCGTTGGCGGTGGGCTGAACGCCGGCGATGGCGACTCCGTTGTCTTCCGCCCACTGCTCGATCAGGTCATAGGCACCGGCAGTGAATAGATCCTTGTCGAGGAAAGTCCATTTCTTGATGGTGGCGGTCGCCTCGATCCACAGGAACTTGGCAGTGCCTTTTATAGCTAGCTCGCCTTTGGCATGGGCGGAATGGGAATTGAGCTTGCCAAGATCATAGGTTTTTCCGCCGGATTGGGGTTCGGACATTGTGCCCACGAGGGACGGTCGGTAAAGGTAGCGTCCTTCCACATTCAAGTCGACGGAGCCCTCGACGCCGATCTTCAAAGTGGCGATCTTGGACTCGAAACCTAGTCCCACAAATGCGCCTATCCCACCGTAGACGTTCCAGGTCCCAAAGAGGTCGGTGATGGGCCAGCGTTTCTGCGCGTTTGGGGTGAAAACTGAGGTTGGCAGCGCCACGCGGCCACCGGCCTCGATGCCGAGGGTGCCATCGACCGCGAAGGTCAACGGCACCACGAAGAACAGCGGCATATTAGCGGACACGTGGAATCCCAATTCGCCGAAGAGGGTGGCCTGGCCACTTGTTAGCACCATATCCCACGAACCCGAAGACCCTTTTGTCTGGCCCGGAGTCCAGTGTAGCTCTACGTTGTATGCGATCCTGGAACCGAAGTTCTTGTACAAATCGAACGGGCTCAACAAGCTTGACGGATCTAGCATCGTTTCGACCACGTCTACTATCTCGGCCGCCGAGGGCACGAGTTTGAATTCGACTTCCACGCCGTTGTAATCGAAGGCGATGTCGGCTTCGCCGTCACCGGCCCAGGAGGCGTTGGCTCGGATTACGCCCTGGTAGACCGTCGGGTCCGATGTGGCGTACAAATCGAAGTCGAGACGGACAATTGAGAGGTTAAGGGAGGTGGAATGCATAACGTCCATTGCGACATCGAGCAGCTCGCTTTTGAAGTTTACGCCGTCGCTCCCCTCTCCCCGAATGATGTCCTCCACCGCGTCTGAGGTTTCTTGCGCCCTATCGTGTAGGACCGGATCCCGGTCGGGCGCCACCACCCCGACCATGTTGGACAGCCCAAAGCTCAAGGCGACTGCGGTTACCGGTGCGGTCCGTCCGGCGGCGAAAACCCGGGCTGCCGCGGTCGCGGTCGTCCCCGGGCCCACAGCGGCGCCTGAGAGGTTGGCGTCCGTCAAGGAACTCGTGATCTCTAGATAGGGGTTCTGGGTGAAGGCGTAGTCCAAAACGGTGGAGGTTTGCCCAGCGGGAACCTGGGCCGCGGCGCCGATAGAGGTCTTGGCTTCGATCTCACCGAAAGTAGGCGTAAGGCCCGTTCCGGCCAACGAGACCAAAGTGGTCAGGGTCGGATGGGGGTATGCGTCCGCCGGGCCGAGGTAAGCGGTCTCCGGGCCGATAGTCTGCACCGGGACCGCTGGATCGCCGGTGTCGAAGCGGGCCAGGACGATGTGCGGCAGGGCCGGGCCGGCGGGGCGTTTCGCCATAGAGACCGCTCCGCTGCCGAGCTGCCCGCGGATGTTGCCCGGGTCGGATGTCACGACCGAGGCGATGACAGGCCAATAGGCCGTATCCACTGGGGTGACCTCGACCATAAGTTCTATGACGTCATCGACCCCGAGCCTGTCGTTGCCGCCGTCGGTCATCTCCTGTTCATCGAAGGCGACCAACAATTGGCCTGACTGGTCGGGCGCGGTCGGGATTGAGTTGAGATTGGCCTCGACAGTGTCGGCGCAAAGCTGGCCGTTGCGGTAGGCGGCCCCGCGCCAAACGACGGGTTTGGTGTACGGATTGCCGTTCTCGTCTTTGAGGGCGATGGGAAGATTCGGTAAGGCCCGAGTCGCGGCGACATTGAGCGTGAACGGCTCGTTACGCAAAGGGTTGCCAGCGCCGGAAATCAGGTTGGCATTCGCTGTCGATGCCTTCCAAGTGGTTGGGGTGGGGCCCGATTCGTCGCGCCAAATGGCCCTGACCGCCGAGGCGATCCCCGATTCCTCGTAGATCACCGCGGTGCCGTCAGCCCCGAATGTCTTGGTGGTGGTTCGCCCGTTGCCGTTGGTCCAAGTCAAGGTGAAGGGCCTGGATTTGTCGAACGAGAACAGGTAGAGCTTGTCTTTGAGTGTTTGTACGTCGACGTCCAGCGTATCGGTCAGACCCGTTGCGGCATGGGTTACCTGAATGGAAGCGGTTCCGTCGCCCAGGCCTGCGAGGAGCATCCTGTCGTAAGGAGAGTACGTCTCGTAGCCCAAATCGGCGATGGATGTGTAGGAGGTGTTGGACTTGTGGCCGATGGCGGCCGTGGCCGCATCGGAGGTGGCCCACCGCATTCTGTCGTTCACCGTGCCGATGGAATCGTTGAAATCGGCGTAGTTGACGGTCAAACCGGCGCTTGGGCTGGATTGGCGGATCTCCTCCACGCTCATGCCGTCCTGGTAGTCCAGGCCTAGCTTGGCGGTGGGCACGTCTTGACCGTCCACCTGCAAAGTGAGTGAATCTTCCCGATACACCTCGATCACCGCTGAGTCCTTTCCTAGGTAGCCCTCGGGATCGGAGTCGTTGCGAACTTCGGCCTCAACGGTGTAGACCTCTTTGACCTGATTGGCCGGAATTGCCAGAACCGGCAGGTTTGCGGTTGCGGTGGCCGGATCGGTCACAGTCCAAAGGACGGTCGCTCCGCGTTTGGCTGTCACCTTCAGCTCCGTGTGGCCGGCGATGTTATTCGACACGTCCCAAGAGATGGGCACTGAGGGCGTTGCATCCGTGATGGAGTACCGGTCCAACCGAGCCAGGGCCACGGTTGCGTTGGCGGGCACCACAAGTATCTGAGCGACATCGCCGCTCCTTGGACCAGGCACGGTGGTCGAGGTGATTTGTACGCGTGCGGTGTAGGCGGGGCGTCCGCCACTGGACAGCGCGGTGAGCGCACCGGCCGGAACAGTTGCCGCACCAACTCCCGTGACGACCCGAGAATAAACCCGCGGGGCATTGGCGGGGATCTGATCTGGCGTGGCGTAGTCGCCTTCGAACACCTCGATCAGGAATTGCGCCGCCGGGTCTCGCGGGCGGACATTGTCCGACCATGACACGAGCAATGGTAGGTTGCGCGATGCCAGCAGTCGGCGCTGAACGCTCACGAAGCTGACCGCCGGATCGGAAGAGCCCACCTGAACTGCGAACTCGGGGGTTTTCAACGTCGCGAAGGTGGACGTTGAGGAGTTGTCCACTTTGGCGGTGAATGAGACCTTCCCGGCCCGCCCCGCAAATGTCACGCGGGCGGGCCATCGGGTCTTATCTGCGCCTGGTGTGCCGGCCGCGATGGTCGCCACTGAGGGGTCCGAGCTGGCCCACTCGACGGTTGCGTTGTTGTCCGCCGGACCGACGACAGCTGCCAGCCACGCTTCGATGTCGCCCTGATAGTACGTGCCGGCGACCGGATACAGCGCCTCGTCCAGCGCGGCCTGCGTGACGGGGACAGAGGTCCACGATGTCGGGACCTTCAACGGGCGGACGGTCGGGACAAAGCGCCACGGGTCGTTGGAGGAAGCCCGCCACATAATCACGTAGGTTTCGGTGCCCCCGACAATATCGCGGGCGGGGATGTCGGCGGTGTAGAAAGATCCTTGGTCTTGGCCCTGACCGCCCATGGTCAGCGGGTAGTCCACTGCGCTGCCAACGGCGCGCAAGACAAGGTTGTTCATCTCGTAAGCACCCTGGGGTGTCCTGGTCCACTCGCTCGCTTGGGTCAGCCACCGGTAGGATTCGACGCCGCCCTCGGTAGATAGCCTCACCTTCACGGTGTCGTTAGCGGAAGCGGCCGGTGGGTCGTCCGCCCTCGCGAGCGCGCCGAAGGAACGCATCGGGTCCAGCTTCGCCTTGAAGGAAACCCGCCTGTTGCCCTTAGTTGAGTCGAGGGTGTTGCCGAACAGGTCCTTGATGGTGGCCGCCGGGGAGTCTGGGAACTCGATCACAGCGTCGGAGAAATCCGCCGGCGCAGCGTCTTCGGGCAGGGTCAAGTAATAAGTGTGGGTTGAGTCCCAGGCATTCGGCGTGTAAAGCGCGTGGGGCGTGTATTCGCTTGGGCCAGGGGAAAGGGGATAGGTGGTGGAACTGGTAGGGGAAAGACGGAGGCGAGGCGAAATTCCCGGCCACGACACGGGATTTCTGTCGGTGAGGTATACGGGCTCCGAGAAGTTCACAGTAATCGGCACGGTTGTCCCACCCGTGAAGGCGTCCGACGATAGATCGGGCGTGGTCACCGAAGTGACGTAGGGGCGGATTGATTCCCATGGAGTAATGCGCATCGAGGCTCTGATTAGGTTGTCGATTTTCACTGGCCCGCCAAGCGGCATGCTGAGCCCTATCATTTTGTGGCGCGCCGGAATGGTGAATACCGTCGTGATGTTCTCCACTTGGCAATGGTCCTGGTCTCCAGCCGGAGTGATGTCCGTCTTTACCGCGGTTCCAGCGAAATAGGTAAGCTGGGCCGGCGCGAGTTGCTGTGACTCATTTACGCTGTAAGGCGCGACGGCGATTTCGCATGTGTCGGAGGCGTCGCGTCTGGTTCGAGCCAGTATACCGAACTCCATGACGACATCTATTTCCCCCGAAGGCGTTAGACCGTCGTATCCCCACCTAGTCATCGTGTCCGGATCTATGGCAACGGGAAAGAGACCCGCAGAAATGTATGGCGCCGAACTCGGTTTTGTGGTGAGATCGTTGGCCCAACAAGCATCGGGTGTGCATCTGCCAAAAGTGTAGATATTGCTTTCGTCATAGACCTGGAGGCGGTATGGGGTAGACGACTGGGGATTCGCCCGAGCCTCCGGACTGTATTTGGTGGCATACTCCGGATCACCATTCGGCATATATTTTGCAATGTCATAGTCCTGGCTTAGGGTGACAGGAACCAGGCCGCCGTGTTCGTCGAAGTCGATCGTATTGGTGGGAACGTCCTTGGGCCAAGCGAGGATAGGGGCGCCGATTGGGTCGGAAATCTGAATGAACAACTGCCGCCCGCCAAGCCACCGGGAACCTGTGAGAGAGAGATTCTCGGTCCATCCAGCGGTGATGTCGATGGTTTCCGACGGCGATCGCGTCTGACCGGCCGGAACCGTGAGCGTTCCGGCCACCGGCGAACCGGCGGCCATATCCCATCGGCTGCCGAGGCTTCCCCCAAGGACACGGTACGAGACAGACACGTCTCCGGACCGAGCGGGCGTCCCGGAGTAGCGGCTGAAGGTCGCGTCATCGTTGACCAGGGAGATCGAGAACGAGATCCCAGCGTTGAAGTATGTGTCCATCTGGAAGAAGGTCTTTGTGACCTCGACTTTGATGCCGCCGTCGACAATGATCGCCGAGCCGTCCTCGCTTGACGCCCTGGAAGCGGCGGGCAACACCTGGGGCGCCTGGGCGGTTGCCGCTGCGGGCAGGGCCAGCGGCTCCACTGCAAGCGGCGCCGCCAACGCGGTCGGCGGATCGGCGGGCTTGGGCGGGACCACTGCGGTCGCGAGTCCACCGGCAAACACCAGGGCGGTGGCGGCGGTGAGGACGATGGCCGAGCGCTGCCGCCGAGCGCTCGGGGCAGAGTGATGGGTTGACACACAGTTCGGGGATGTCATGGCGATCCTTAGTCGTCAGGGCGGACGCACGCTGTCGGCGCGAAAACGCCGCACGTGCGCTAATGGCAGCGGGTGTTCCACTGCGAACACCAACTGCGGTAGACGCTACCACTCGACCAACCGGTCCGCGCCAACGGTCTTGACTGGACGGCTAACGCCGGCCCGCAGCGCCGATCAACTGGCAGCGGGTACCTTCCACAGTGTCTTGGCGGCGGCGCGGGCTGCGTC
>JAIRXV010000496.1 GCA_031268115.1 Bifidobacteriaceae bacterium | reverse complement strand
CCACATCCAAGGCGTCCAAGCCGACGATTTGGCGGCTGAGGGCGTAGTCAGCCGCCTGGTCCACACCGGCGAACCGGCCCAGCGGGGGGATATCGTCTCCGTCGATGGCACCGTCCTTGCCACCGATGTGCCGCGCTACACCATTGAGGCCAATCCGCGGGAGATCGCCAAGTTTGAACGCAAGGCGGCCTCTGGGCGCGTGCTGGCCAAAGCGGCCGGCGCGGCGGAGCTCCTGGCGCCAGTGATCGGTTGGGACGAGGCCGAATTGCGCGAGGCGCTCGACACCGACGGCACTTGGGTGCCCCTTGTTCCCGACGCCTCACCCGCGCTGACCCGTCAGATCGTCGAACTCAATGTCACCGGAGTGTTCGCGAACCTCTACTACCAGCGTTCCTATCCGGCGGGCGCCGTGGCCGGGAACATCGTCGGCTATCCCTACATGGGCGACGAAGACGAAGACCACCCCGATCATTACACGGGACTCGAACTGACCCAGGACAAGCTTCTGCGCGGCACCCCGGGCGAACGCACGGTCGAGGTAGGAGGCGGCGGGCAACCGATTCCGGGCGGTCAGGCCTCGGGGACACCGGCCGTGACCGGGTGTGAGATCACTTTGACCATCGACTCGGACCTCCAATGGGAGGCCTTGAACGCCATCGACCGGCAAGTGTCCGATTTCGGAGCCGATTCGGGGCTGGTGGTTGCCATCGATATCAAATCCGGGGAGATCTTGGCCATCGCGGATTCCGGCACCGTCAACCCGTTGGAAGCACAGGAACAGGGGCTGGCCGGAGGATCGCGGGCCGTGCAAGACATCTTCGAGCCTGGATCAACCGGCAAAGTCGTGACGATGGCGATGGTTCTGGAAACCGGCGAAGCCACGCCCGGAACCACCTACGCCGTGCCCTGGACGGCGACCTTCGGTGGGCAAGAGTTCAAGGATCACGCCGAACACGGGGTGATGAACTGGACGCTCAACGACGTTCTCGGCCAATCCTCGAACATTGGCACGCTTATGGCCGCTCAGAACATTGCGGACCAAACCCGATACGACTACCTGGCGAAGTTTGGCTTCGGCGAAGCCACCGGTGTGGAGCTGCCCAGCGAGAACCCTGGAATCTTGCACGTGCCCGGGACCCAATGGTGGGACGGACGCACCCGCAACACGGTTCTATTCGGTCAAGGCGTGGCCGTCAACGGGCTCCAGGCGGCCGGGGTGTATCAGATAGTGGGCAACGCAGGCGTGGCGATGCCCCTGCACCTGATACGGGGCTGGCAGTGCCCGGACGGCACTTCTGGCGCCCCCTCACTCGGCCAAGGGACGCGGGTGATCAGCGAGGAAACGGCCTCCACCCTGATCGGCATGCTCGAATCCGCGGTGGACGAGGGGACGGGTGGGCCCGCCAAGATCACCGGCTATCGTGTGGCTGGCAAGACTGGGACCTCGGAGATGATCGGCAAGGACGGCACGGCCGACTACTTCGTGTCGTCGTTCATCGGGGTGGCGCCCGCGGACGATCCCCGAGTCGCGGTGGCCGTGATCGTCAACGGCGCCCAATCGTCATCGTGGGGGGCGGTGGTCGCCGCACCGGTGTTCAAGAAAGTCGCTTCGTTCGCGCTGCAACGCTTGGACGTGCCGCCGTCCACTTCAGAGCCGATCAAAATGCCGACGACGAGCCAGTGAGTTGCGCGCTCCGGTGTCCTTCCTCGCGTAAGGTCGATGCCCAATGAACAGCCTGCGTCCCGCGAACCCGCCCACGCGGACCCTCGGTGAGGTGGCGGGATTCCTTGGGGCGAGTGCGCTCGGGGAATCGCGGATCGCTCTGACCGGCCTGACTCTGGCCAGCGGCGCCGTGGTGCCCGGCGACCTGTTCGCGGCGATGCCCGGGGCCAACGCCCACGGGGCGCAGTTCGCTCTAGCCGCCATGCGGGCCGGGGCCCGGGCGGTCTTGACCGACGATGCGGGCCTCAGCCTGCTCGACCCGGAGATTCCACGCCTCGCCATTCCGGCACCCCGCGAACGGCTCGGTTCGTTGGCCGCTTGGATGTACGGCTACCCCGCGCGCGACCTCACCGTGGTCGGTGTGACCGGCACCACCGGCAAGACCACCGTCACCTGGTTGATCGAAGCGGCCATGCGCGAGGCGTGGGGCAGTGCTGCTCTGCTCGGCACGGTCGCCACCCGGATCGGCGGTGAAGCGATCGCATCCGCCCGCACAACACTGGAGGCGCCAGACCTCCACGCGGCCTTCGCCCGCATGCGCGAACGGGCCGTCGCCGGGTGCGCGATGGAGATCAGCTCCCACGCTCTTGCCTTGCACCGGGTGGACGGGTTGGTCTGCGATGTCGCCGTTCTGACCAACCTCGCCCGGGACCACCTGGACTTCCATGGGACGGTCGAGCAATACCACGCGGCCAAGGCGATGCTCTTCGCGCCCGGCCACGCCCGGCGGGGAGTCGCCTGGGTAGATGGCCGCGAAGGAGAACGGCTCGTGGACGCGGCGAACGTTCCCATCGTTCGGGTCGGCCCCGCCGGTGTGACCGCTGGGGCGGGCGTTCCCCCTCCCGACTGGCAGGTTGAGCCGCGCGGCCCCGTTAGCGTGGACGGGCGCCCCGCCGAGGGCTTCCGGTTGACCGGTCCGGCGGTCGTTGAGGGCGCCACCCAACTGATCGGCGGCTTCAACGTAGTCAACGCCGCCTTGGCGCTCGGCGTCGCGATCAATCTGGGGATCGACCCAGAAGTCGCCGCACGGGGCATCGCCCGGTTGGAAGCGGTCCCAGGGCGGATGGACCCGGTGTTCGGTCCAAACCCATCGCCTCTCGCCGTGGTCGATTTCGCGCACACCCCCGACGCCATCGCTGCCGCCTTGGCCGCGCTGCGGGGCCGGACCAGCGGGCGCATCATCGCCGTGCTGGGCGCAGGAGGTGGGCGCGACCAGGGTAAACGGCCGTTGATGGGCGAGGCTGCCGCACAGGGCGCCGACCTCGTGATCGTGACCGACGACAATCCCCGCGACGAGCCACCGGCCGGAATTCGGGCCGACGTCGTGGCGGGCGCCGTGGGCGGCGCGCCCGGCGCCCAGGGGACCGTCTTCGAGATCCCCGATCGAGCCGGCGCCATCCGAGCGGCCGTGTTCGCGGCCGAAGTCGAGGACACTGTGGCGATCCTGGGCAAAGGTCACGAAACCGGCCAAACGATTGCCGGGGAAACTCGCGCCTTCGACGATCGGACCGTCTTGGCCGAAGCGATGGGGGAGCACGGCCCATGGACGTGACTGCCGCGCTGACGGCCGGCCGAGTCGCCAGCGCCACCGGCGGCTCCCTGGAATCGGCCGATCCTGGGATGGCCCTGGCCTCCGTCGCAATCGATTCGCGCGAAGTGCGGCCCGGTGGGCTGTTCGTCGCCATCCGGGGCGAGCGCGCGGACGGCCACGACTACGCCCGCGCGGCGATTGAGGCCGGCGCCGCGCTGGTGCTGGCCTCCCGCACCGTGGCCGTGCCACACGTGCTAGTGCCCGATACGGGCGCCGCGTTGATCGATCTGGCCCGCGCCCACGCGGCCGCCTTGAAGGCCACATCGCGCATCCAAGTCGCCGCGATCACGGGTTCCGTGGGGAAGACCACGGCCAAGGATCTGTTGGCGCGGATCTGTGCCGCGATGGGTCCCACTGTCGCGGCTAAAGGCTCGTTCAACAACCGTTTCGGCTTGCCGCTGACCGTCTTGGCGGCCACCCCCGACACCAGGTTCCTCGTCTTGGAGATGGGCGCGAACCACGTGGGTGAGATCGCGGCGCTGGCCGAGGTGGCCGCCGCGGATGTCGGCGTGGTTTTGGGCGTTGCCCCCGCGCACATCGGGGAGTTCGGCTCCCTCGAAGCCATCGCCGCCGCTAAGGGCGAACTGCCCGCCGCGCTTGGCCCGTCGGCTACCGCCGTTCTGAACGCGGACGACCCCCTGGTCGCGGGTATGGCAACTTCGGCACGGGTGGTTGGATTCGGCGTCTCGCCTGGCGCCATCGTCCGTTTGCGCAGTGCCAGCACCGACGATGACGGCCACCTCACCGCGAGCATCTCCACCCCGGCCGGCGCCATTCGAATCCCAACGGCCCTCATTGGCGCCCACCAGGCGACCAACGTGCTTAGCGCGGTGGCGGCGGGTCAAGTCCTGGGCGCGGACCTGGCGACCATCGTTGAGGCTCTGACCCACGCCGGACCGGATTCGCCGCACCGGATGGCGCTGACGCATTTACCGCGTGGGGTGCGCATCCTCGACGATTCCTACAATGCCAGCCCCACCTCGGCGGCGGCGGCCCTCGAAACCCTGGCAAAGCTCGCGTCAGCAAGCGGACAGCGGGCCTGGGCCGTTCTCGGGCAGATGCTTGAGCTGGGGGCCGATGGCGAGGCGGCCCATCGCGAACTGGGGACCCTGGCGGGCCGCCTGGGCCTGGACCGCCTGGTGGCGGTAGGCGAAGGGGCCCGCCCAGCGGCGGAGGCGGCGCTCGAAGCTGGGATGGACCCTCGGGCGGTCGCGTTCTTTGAGGCCGTGCCCTCGGCGCGGGACCTCGGAACGGCCACGGCCGCCAACACGATCATCCTGGTCAAGGGGTCGCAGGCAACGGGTCTGTGGCGTTTGGCCGATGCTTTGACCGCGCCCGACGACCGCCAAGGGGCCACGCCATGCTGAACATCCTGTTTGCCGCCGCCATCGCCCTTATCCTCTCCTTGCTCGGAACACCGCTGTTCATCGGGCTTCTTGTGAAGCATTCGTGGGGTCAGTTCATCCGCCAAGACGGCCCCACGGCGCATTTCACGAAACGCGGCACCCCGACGATGGGCGGGATTGTCATCATCTTCGCGACTGTCGCCGGGTACTTCGGATCGAACCTGGTGGCCGGGCGTCACAGCCCGGATGTCTCGGGACTGCTGATTCTGTTTCTCATGGGTGGCCTTGGGTTGATCGGTTTTCTTGACGATTCGATCAAGATCCGCCGTCAACGTTCCCTGGGCTTGAGGCCGGTGTGGAAGATCCTCGGGCAGGGATCCGTCGGTGTCGCTTTTGCGATCATGGCTATGGCGTTCCCCGGAGCCAATGGGCTGACTCCGGCCTCAACCCGGATTTCGTTCCTGCGCGACACGTCCATCGATTTGGCGTTCGCGGGCCGAACCATCGGCGTTGTCCTGTTTGTCATTTGGGCCAATTTCCTCATCACAGCGTGGTCCAACGCGGTCAACCTGACGGACGGCCTCGACGGCCTGGCCACCGGAGCGAGCGCGATGGTGTTCGGAGCCTACGTAATTGTCGGTTTGTGGCAAATGAATCAGTCCTGCTTCGGTTCGGATCCCTCGGTGCGTTGCTATGCCGTGCGCGATCCGCTGGACGTGGCCATCGTGGTTGCCGCGATTTCCGGTGCCTGCCTGGGGTTCTTGTGGTGGAACGCCTCACCGGCGCGCATCTTCATGGGCGATACCGGATCGCTTGCGTTAGGCGGAGCTTTTGCCGGGGTGAGCATTGTGACTAGGACCGAGATTCTCGCGTTGATTGTTGGGGGATTGTTCTTTATCATCGTGATGTCTGACGTGATCCAGATCGGCTGGTTCAA
>JAIRXV010000488.1 GCA_031268115.1 Bifidobacteriaceae bacterium | reverse complement strand
CTGGGACGGACCGCAGGAACAGGGTGAAGACGGCGGGACGCCGGGCGGATAGTTCGAGCCGACCCGAATCGTGAGCGGCGAGGTCCCGTGCCAACGCCAGACCCAAACCGGTGCCGCCGCCAGAGGTGACGTGCCGCTCGAAGATGTGGGGCGCGATGTCGTCGGACACCCCAGGGCCGGCATCGGCCACTTCAACGGCCACACCGCCTGAGGCGACCCGAGCGCACATCCGGGTGGTGCCACCCCCATGCTTCAGGGAGTTCTCCAAAAGGGTGGCTATGACCTGCGAGAGCGCGCCGGGAGTGGCCAGCACACAAAGGTTGTCTGGCACATCCACCAGCAGTTCGCGTTCCTCGGCCGCGAAGACCGGCTCCCACTCCTCCTCTTGCTGGCCGGCGATGACGGACAGGTGCAACGCCTCGATGGTGTCAGCGCGATCCCGCGAGGACCGGCCCAACAGTTCGGAAATGGTGGCGGTGAGACGCTCGATCTGTTCCAGGGAGATTCGCGCCTCCTCTCGCACGTCCTCCTGGTCCGACATCGCCTCGATCTCCTCCAACCGCATCGACAGCGCCGTCAGGGGTGTGCGCAACTGGTGAGAGGCATCGGCGGCGAACTCGCGTTCCGCTGCGAGGCGCCGAGCCATCCGGTCCGCGGAGCGGCTGAGTTCCTCCGCCACCAAATCGATCTCCTCGATGCCGGTTGGCTCAAGCGAGAGGCGGACCCGCCCCAACCCGAGCTGTTGGGCGCCGGCCTCCAAGTAGACCAGAGGTTCGGCTAAGCGGTTGGCTTGCCGGTTCGCCACCAACGTGCCAGCGGCAATCGCCAGAGCGGTCGTGAGAAGAACCATCAGCACGGCCGGCAGGGACGTGCGTTGCAGCTGCCACCATGACACGACGAACTCGATCCGGGCGCCCAACGCGGACACCGTGAACACTGAACGCGTGGCGCCCGCGATTTCGGGGCCCACGGTCACAACGCGATCATCGGGGGGCATCGTTATGATCGCCCGTGCGGGCAAGTCCCCGCCGGCGCCCCGCACGTACCCCATCAGGTCGTCGTACTCGGCCAGGGTCTCTGGCGTGATCTCAAGTCCAATGTTGAGCGAGGCGTCCACCAGGCCCGCCGTGCGTTCCGTGCGATACTCCAGGTCGGTCAGCGCGGCCTGTTGAGTCACCTGGACCGCGAAAAAGAGCAGCGGAATCCCCAACAGCGTGACAGCTGCAAGTACCGCCGCAACGGTGGCCAGGCGGAACCGCTCGTGCACTCCTGGGGCCTTTCGGTGGAGATCAGCTCCCGTCCTCGAAACGGAAGCCCATGCCGCGGATTGTGGCGATGTAACGCGGTGAGTTGGGATCGTCGCCGAGCTTACGCCGCAACCATGAGACGTGCATGTCCAGGGTCTTGGTGGAACTAGACGGATCGGACCCCCATACTTCCCGCATGAGGGCATCCCGGCTGACCATCGTGCCTGCCGCCTTAGCCAACACACGCAGCAGGTCGAATTCTCGCGCCGTCAACTGGACCTCTCGGTTGCCCACGAAAGCGCGTCGAGCGCCCAGATCCACCCGAATGTCTTGCACGCGCAACTCATCGCCCGCGCCGTCCGCCCCGGTACGGCGCAACAGCGCGCGAACGCGGGCCAACAGTTCGGCCAATCGGAATGGTTTAGTCACATAATCGTCCGCGCCGGCATCCAGACCCACTACGGTGTCTACCTCGTCGGCCCGGGCGGTCAGGATGAGGATGGGCAGGTCTTGACCTTGGGCGCGAACGGTTCGCGCAACGTCGAGGCCATCCATGTCCGGCAGCCCCAGGTCCAGGATCACCAAGTCGGCGTTCCCTACGATGTCCAAAGCGCCTTGTCCGGTCCCGCGGACCGAGACCTCGTAGCCTTCCCGGGTCAGGGCACGTGCCAGGGGTTCGGCGATAGCGGTGTCGTCTTCGGCCAAAATGATTCTCGCCATCTGGTCATCGTAAAGCAAAGGTATGGCGTTGTCGCGCCGAACCCCGTTCGTGGGGCGGTGAGATTCAGGACAAGCGCTTCCACAGGGAGTCCAGGCCGCGGGCAATCCGCGTACTTGGAGTCACCTTGGCGGGACCCGGCGAATTGGCCAAAATGGTCGCTAGATCCTGCTCGGTCGTGTTGGAGACGAATGCGAGCAACTCCCCACCCGAGTTCATGGCCCCCGCCAACTGACCGTCCACCTCCTGGCAATAGACCGTCCGTCCGCCGATGGTGCGCGCCTCAAGGTCGCCTGGATAGCCTGGGTCGATCCGCGCGTGCAACAGCGTCAGCGAAATACTGCCCGTCGGGGTGGCCACTACCACCGAGACCGACGCTTCCTCGAACGTCGAATAGTCGTAGCTCGTGAAGTGGAAGCCATCCGGCAGTGTCTCGGGGACACTCCATCCGGCAGTCGCCATCCAACGCAGCGCCGCTTGGGTCTCCTCGTAGGCATGTTCGGCCGGATGCCTCGAATTCGCCGCCTCACGCGAGGCGTTCAGCACTGCCGACTCCCTTGCCGCAGCCACCACCTGCGGAGCCGGCAAGGCGGCATCCCCCAACGCATAGGCGCTGGTAAGACCGCCGATGACGATGGCGGCGGTGGACACCAGGGCCACCTGCACCGTGCGCGCCCGGCGGATGCGCTCGGGCCGGCCGTGCGGACGGCGGTCCGCCGAACCAGCGGCCCGGCGATCGTGAACCGACGCGGGCTGGGCCGCGCCCCGGGGTGTCGCGTACAGCCCTATCAGGACATCGGGGGGGATGTGCGGGCCGGACAGTTTGCCCATCTCGGCGCGGATTTCGCGTTGGCCGTCCACTTGCTCACGGCACCAGCCGCACGTCCGGTAGTGCGCCCAGGCGCGCGCCAGCTCGATGGAGCTAAGTTCTCCATCGCTGAGCGCACT
Source organism: Bifidobacteriaceae bacterium (assembly GCA_031268115.1). Taxonomy (GTDB): domain Bacteria; phylum Actinomycetota; class Actinomycetes; order Actinomycetales; family WQXJ01; genus JAIRRT01. The sequence continues at coordinate 12,413 of JAIRXV010000488.1, read as the reverse complement.
GGCGCGCCAACCGAGGTGGGCTCCTGTCATGCACCCGACCCCACCAAGTCGCGCGTCCCCTTACGCCCGGCGGGGGCGTGTGCTGGGGCGCGGTGCGCCAATGCGCGGCGAAGGTGAGCGCGTGCTCGGTAGATGCGCGACCCAACGGTGCCGACCTTCGTGCCGACGATGACGGCGATCTCCTCATACGAGTAGCCCTCGATGTCGGAGAGCACCACCGCGACACGGAAGTCTGGGGGTAAGGCGTCGAGTGCCTGCTGAACGTCGCAATCGAAGTTCTTGATCTCGAACTGACGCTCAGGGGAATTGCGCGAATCTGGTACACGGGCGGCCTCGTCGCCGAGCGGGTCGAAGTAGAGGCGGGCTCGACGGCGAGCGGAGTCAAGGAAAAGGTTGACAGTGATGCGATGAATCCAGGCTTCCAGCGAGACAGGCCGGTAGGCGTCAAGCGAGCGGAACACCCGGACGAAGGTCTCCTGCGTGAGATCTTCGGCATCGTGTGGGTTGCCTGTGAGGCGGTAGGCCAGGCGGTAGGCGCGGGCTGCGTTGTCGCGCACGACTTGATCCCAGGATGGCGGGATCCATGTTGCGTCCTCGGGCATGATTGACACCTCTCACGACGGGGCACTCACCGATACTTTCGGCGGGCCATCCTGTACCGAGGGGCGATTCAGAGCGGGATGACAAGCCAGGGCTCACTAACAGAATAGGCCCAGGAGCCCCCGGAGTCGAATCGGTGCCCCAATTCGGGGGTCCCATCTCAACGGTCGGGATCGGTGTCTCGCAGGGTGGACGCGAGCCTTCGCGGAACCTCCGGGATCGGGGATAAGCCCAATCAGAGGGTGACGTGTCTCGCAGGGTGGACGCGAGCCTTCGCGGAACCGGTCCGGCAAGCCGGTACCATCGCCGGGGTCGTTCTCCCACGAGGAAGGAATCCTACGGTGCAAACGACGGATCTTGCCGCGAATTGGATGTTTGCCGAGGACTTCTTGCCCGTGACCGAGGTGGCCATGCGCGCCCGCGGCCGCGCCCGCGAACTCGGACTGGCCGTACCGAGCCCGGGCACGTGCCAGCTCCTCGCCGTCCTGGCGGCCGTCAGCCGAGCCAAGTCGGCCGTCGAAATCGGCACCTCGGCCGGTGTGGCCGGCCTCGCGTTGCTCCAAGGAATGGTCCCAGATGGCGTCCTCACATCGGTGGACGCCGAAACGGAACACCAGTTGGCGGCCAAGGAGGCCTTCGCGGAGGCATGCATCGCGCCATCGTGCACGCGGTTGATCAACTCCCAGCCTTGCGAAGTGTTGCCCCGGCTGGCCGATGCCGCATACGACATCGTGCTCCTAGGTGGACCGAAGGTGGACTACCTCGACCGCCTGCCCGACGCGTTGCGACTGCTTAGGCCGGGTGGCCTGCTCGCCGTGGACGGGGCGCTCGCCGGTGGCCAAGTACCGGACCCCGCCCGCCGCGACCCCGTAACCGTCGCGGTGCGCGAACTCGACCGGACCGTCCGCAAGATGGACGGCTACACGGTCGCGTTCGCCCCAGTCGGGGACGGCCTCCTCCTCGCCGTGCGACGCTAGCCCCAGGCGTTCTGGGGCCCTGGCACTGGAATCTTGGGACGGCCTCCCCCTCGCCGTGCGACACTCGCCCCAGGCGTTCTGGTGCCCTGGCACTGGAATCTTGGGACGGCCTCCCCCTCGCCGTGCGACGCTAGCCCCAGGCGTTCTGGTGCCCTGGCACTGGAATCTTGGGGACGGCCTCCTCCTCGCCGTGCGACGCTAGCCCCAGCGCTCAGGCACGGGTCAATCGTTCCCGCACGCGACGATTTCGCGCACCTCGGCTCCGCCTCCCGAATCTATCGGGACGGTTGTCCCGGGCACATCCAATCCGGCGGTCATATCCACGTATTCTCGCTGGTCACGGTACGAAACTGGGTCCAGGTACATATAGCGCACCCGAAGCCGGCCCAACGCCTGGCATAACTCAGGATCCGCCCCCAAATCCGCCAAATGTTCCCGGACGTAGCGCCTGTCCGCATCCCAAACGCCCGTCAAATGCGCAAACACCACCTCGATTCCGGCCACCGAGTACGCGAAGGCCGATCCGTTGGCCGGATCGCCCAGTATCCGCCAGCCCGGCTCAAGCTCGCTTGGAAGCCGCTCGATCAGGGCCAGCTCGTCAGCGTCGAAGAACCGTGGCCACTGCGGATCCGAACGCAGCACGTACCCCTGGGCGGCCAATCGGGCCGGCCGCATCGCCGCCACGACGATGGCCCCGACCAGCGCCACCGCTCCGACCGCCGCGACCCCCGCCCGAATCCACCGCGACCGCCGGCCGCGGTCCGCGACCACCACTTGGCGGGCCCAGTCCAACCCGATGGTCGCCAAGGGGATCGAAATCACGGTGATGAGCACCCCCAGCCGCGCCCGGTCCGCGTACCACAGCGCCGTCACCGCCCTGAACGCTGCCAGGTTGCTGGCGGCGGCCACGTAGAGCACCACCGCCAACGCAAAGGACGCCACCAGCCAACGATGCCGCCGCGCCCGCAACGTCACGGCGATTCCGGCCGCGACCCCGAACAGGGCCACCAGGTTGGGCGCAAACTGGAACGGAGAGGTCATGTCGGTCAAACCCCCGGCCATCCCGACCAGCGGGTGATATGACCGTTCCCAACCGGCATAGTTCACCACCGCTTGGACTTCGCGCAGCCCCAGCACCGCCCAAGCGCTGACCGCGATCGCGCTCACGGCGATGCCAGCTACACCTCCCACCAGGACCCGGTGCCCGCTCCGCCACCCCCTGGCCGCCAAAGTCAAAGCGATGTACCCGGCCACCGGCAAAGCCACCACAAGATACGAGATCAAAGCACTCGGGTGGACCAGACTGGCCCCACCCAACACCACCGCCAACATTCCGACGCGGTGGATTCGTCCCGGTGAACGAACGCTCACCACCCGCGCCAACTGAACGCTCCACGCGAGAATCCCGGGCAAGAGCGCCAACGCCACGGCGTTCGGCACGAGCCCGATCAGGCCCGCCGGCGCTGACTGGTACACCACCGCCGCGACGGCCGCGACCACGGCGAACCCGGGACGGGACGGGAACAGGACGCGGGACAAGTAGACCAACCCGACAGTCCACGGGACGGTGGTCCCGGCGAGCACGGTCAGGTTGAACGCGGGCCAGACCGATCCGCCCACCGGCAGCAGCGCCACCAGCGCGTGCAGCGCCGTCGGATAGTAGGACGCCTCCGCCCCAGGATGGTTGAGCAGCCCCGCGTGGAGTGGGGACGCGTTGCCCGTATCGAGCACAAACCGAACCAAGTTGCCGTGGAAAACCGAATCGTGGCGTTGGAGAATCGCCCCCACGGAGCCCATACCGGCCAACGCGGCACCGTAGCCGCCGCCGATGGCGAGCCCCACCGCTACCCCAACCTCACCCCATTGGCGCGCGGTCCAACGGGGCAGGGCCCGCGGTGCGTCGAGCCGGAAGACCCGACCAAAGGCGAACCCGATCCCTGCGGCCAGCGCTGTCGCGGCCAGGGCCGTGCCCACCGACCACCTCAATCCGACCGCTGGCGCGACCAAACCGCCAAGCCCCAGGGCCGCGAAAGTCAGCGCCGGCGCCAACGCCACCAAACCCAACCCGCGCAGCCCGGCCGCACGGCCCACCGCCAGACCCGGGCCGATCAGCCAGGCGAGGGAAAGGGCGGCGACGAGGGCCGTCATCGTCCATCCGGGCGCGGCGGCGGAGCCTCGGCCAAGGCGACGCATCGCGCCAGGTCGGTGAGGCGCCGATCGGTCCGGCGATCGTGGGCAAACCGCGTGGCAATGTAGCTCAGAAACGCGACAATCAGCACATACAGCATCAGGTCGGCCCCGCGCCCAACGCCGATTCGTTGGGCCACCCACGTCAAAGTGTCCGGATACAGCACCCCGCCGATGGCGGCAAGTGCGAACACCGCCAGCCCCACCCTGCGCAACGCGAGGCGGCGCGCCCCGCCGCGCGCCAAACCGGCCGCTATCGCCACGACCGCAACGATGAGTAGGGCTTTGACGATCATCGGGACCGACCAATCGCAAGATCGGTCAGGATATTGATCGCATTCAACATGGATTGCCCCTTGGCCTGGGAGTACGCGGAGTAGTCGATTGTCACGGGGTGCTCGGCCCAAGCGAAACCGCTGGCACGCACCCGTTCGAGGATCTCGGTCGCGTGAGCCATGCCGCCCTGGCGCAGGCGGAGTTGGGCGACCACCTCTCGAGTCATGGCGCGCAACCCGTTGTGGGTGTCCGTCACCGGCAGTCGCACCGTAGCCCGGGTATACGCGACGGCCAGGCGCAGGACTCCGAGGCGCGCCCTGCCCGCACCGGCGGTTGCGCCAGGGCCGAAACGAGTTCCGAGGATCACCTGGAGCGGGGCGCCCAAGTCCGATGGCGTCCCGAGGCGACGGACCATCGCCAAAGCGTCGGCGGCCCGGTGTTGGCCGTCGGCGTCGAAGGTCACAACGCGCCGCGCCGCCGGGTCGCGCAGCACGTAGTCGAACCCGGTCTGCAAGGCCGCGCCTTGCCCCAAGTTGATGGGGTGGCGGACCAGCCGGACGGTTGGGTAGGCGGCCGCGATATCGCCAGTGCCGTCGCTAGACGCATCGTCTACGACCGCGACGTGCGCAAACACCGCCGTCAGCCCCTCCAGCACCGGCCCTATCGCGGCCGCCTCGTTGTAGGCGGGGACCACGACCCACACGTCGTCCAAGTCCTCGGCGAGGCTCGGACCAGCAGCGGGCAACGAGTCCGCCGAGCCGTCCGGCGTGTCGTTTCGGTCGTTTCCCTCCCGTGCGGCGCTACGTCCGGACTCAGCCCCCATCTGGAATCCCCGGCTCATCCGTCCGGCCAGGACTGAGCTAACGCCTCCAACGCGCGGACCAGCAGGGCAGCGCCGAAACCGGTGGCGCCGCGGGTGACACCGAGGCGGTCCTTGTCCGCGCGGGCAGGGCCGGCGATGTCCAGGTGCGCCCACGCTCGGCGCCCAACGAACGCCTCCAGGAACAGTGCCGCCGTAACCGCTCCGGCCCCGGTGAACGGATGGCTTGGATCGGCCCCGCGGCCCGTCGCCCCGCGGTCCGCCACCGCCGACGCGGTGGCCGCCCGGTAGTCGGGTGCCAGCGGCAAGCGCCAAACCGGCTCGCCGGCCGCCGCGCCCGCGTCGCTCAAGACGCGCGCCAACCCGTCCCGGTTCGCAAACAACGCCGCCATGCCCGTGCCCAGGCCAATCCGCGCCGCACCCGTCAACGTCGCCACATCCACCACCGCATCCGGCTCAAGCACGGCATCGGTCCAGGCCAAGGCATCGGCCAGGATGAGCCGGCCCTCAGCGTCGGTGTTTCCCACTTCGACGCGTTGCCCACCGTAGGCGGTCAGAACATCGTCTGGCCGCATGGACGCCCCACCGAACGCGTTCTCGGCCAGCGGCAACACGGCTGTCACGCGCACTGCCAACCCGGCATCCGCCGCGGACCGCACGGCCGCGAACGCGGCGGCCGCTCCCGCCATGTCCGTCTTCATGGTCTCCATTGCCGCGCGCGGTTTGAGATTCAAGCCGCCGGTATCGAACGTGACTCCCTTGCCCACGAGCACCGCGTGGCGCCGCGCCCCCTCGGGCGCGTAACGCACCACGGCCAGCCGAGGCCCGTACGCGGAACCCCCGCCCACGCCCAACAGCGCCCCAAAGCCCTCCGCGCGGAGCCGCTCAGGCTCCCAAACCTCAACGTCGAGGGCGGCGGCGGCTCCGAGCCGCGCGATCCACGCCGCCAACCGCTCGGGTGTCTTGACGTTCCCCGGAATATTCGCCAAATCCCTGGTCAACCACGTTGCCCGGGCGGTCCGTTGGCCGTCGGCGATGGCGCCGGCATCGTACTTGCCTAAGAGGATCAGCTCACCGTGCCGCTGCTCCTCATCGCCGCGTGGACGATGCCGTCCCTCGCCTCGCGTGCGCCGTCCCCCTTGACTGTCTGCTCCGCTCAGCCCGAGGCGGGCAGCGTTCGCGGGTTGGGCGGCGCCATCGCCGGCCCCCCGGGGAACGGTGTAGCAGCCGGCGAGGTAGCCCTCCACCAGGGCCCGCGTGGCCGTGGCGGCCGCCCGGTCTAGGCCGGCGCCGAGTGTGGCGACCACTGTGCCACGGCCCACGGCGGCCTGCGCGATGGCGGAGCCAGCACGGCGCAAATCCGACGGTTCGCCTTGCCCGATTCCCACGAGCAGGATGGTCGAGGCCAGCCCCTGCCAAGGGAGCTGCTCCGCGATGGAGCCGTGGACCAACGGCAGATCGACTGTCAAGACCGCGCCAGACGTACCTGAGAAGCCCCGGCGTTCGGCGTATTCCGCTAGGTCGATCCCGTAGCGCAGAGCGGCATCGACCGTGGTGTGACGGGGCTGAATCTCCTCGCCGTCGATGCCTGGGGCCACCGGGATGGCTAGCACGCCCTCACCCGGGGGAAACTTGACCTGAGCCGACGTGCCAACAGAGCCGCGGACCGCGCTGACCGCGGGAAGATCGCGTTCAGTCGGCCAAGACAGCGTTGTGGAACGGGTCACGGCCGCTATTGGAGAACCGCCGTCAAGGCGCCGCCCAACTCGCCAGCCTCAGCGGGTGTGAGTTCGACCACCAGCCGACCGCCGCCCTCAAGGGGAACACGCATTATGATGCCACGCCCCTCCTTGACCACTTCGAGCGGTCCATCACCGGTCCTTGGCTTCATGGCAGCCATTGGCAGGCCCCTTTCCATTGGCGGGTAGAAATCCGCCTGCCATTCTACCGGCACCTTCGGTGTAGTACCGGGTGGGACCGGGCGCGGGCTACGCTCGCGACCGGCGTGTCGCAGGGAATGCGGGCGCAACGCCGGACCGGACCGGGCGCGGAACCCCGCGTCGGCCGACACCTACCCGAGCCATGGCGGGCCAGGTTCGCCCTCGCCGGCGGCCCCGTTTTCGGTCGGGCGCCAGTCCGGCTGAGCCCAGGATTCGCCATCGTCCTCCTCAGGCGGGAGATCCTCAAGGGGGAAAAGCGCTGTGGAACCTGTGCTCGGCGGCGTGAACAGCACAAGATCCTCACGTGCGATGCGAGCGCGCTCCCGCGCCCTTCGCACCGAGCGCTGAGCGGTCGACTCCTCGAACGACACGTCGAAACGTCCGGTAACACCCGCCCACGTCAACACGGCCACGATCAAAGCAACCGCGATCAGCACAAACGTCATGGACGCCGCCCCTCACTGCGCTTCGGCCCGACCGCCGCGACCACGGCGCCCACTGCCTCATCGGCGCTTTCTACCACATGCAGCAGGTCCGCGTCCGCCTTGGCGATCATGCGCCGCTCAGTCAGCGGGCCGCGCACCCAATCCACGAGGGGACCCCAAAAATCGCTTCCCACGAGGACAATCGGGAACGATGTCACCTTGTTGGTCTGCACCAGCGTGACGGCCTCGAACAGCTCATCCAGCGTGCCGAACCCGCCGGGAAGCACCACAAACCCAGTGGCATATTTCACAAACATGACTTTGCGGGCAAAGAAGTACCGAAAATCCACCCCCAAGTCCACCCACCGGTTCATGCCCTGCTCAAAAGGCAACTCGATGCCCAGGCCAACGGACATGCCGCCGGCCTCGTGAGCACCCCGATTGACCGCTTCCATCGCACCCGGACCACCGCCCGTGATGACCGCATACCCGGCCCGGGCCAGCCCCCGGCCGATGGCGCGCGCCGTCGAGTAGCCCGGATCGGCCGGGCGCAAACGCGCCGACCCAAACACGGAAACCGCCGGACCGACCGACGCGAGCGCGTCGAACCCGGCCACAAACTCCGACTGAATCCGCATCACCCGCCACGGATCGGAGGAACGCCACGCCTGATCCTCCTGATCGGGTTCCGCTTCCAGTAGCGCCTGATCCGTCGAAATCTCAGGGATAAGGGCATCGCGCAGCAGCACCGGCCCCCGGCGCAGCTCCCGGCTGGGCGGACCCAGCGGGTCGGATTCAGACGGTGGGGGAAGCGAACTCATGACAACCACTCCTTCAAAATCGCTGCATAGCGGTCAATTTGATCCACCGGACAGTGTTCGTTGTCGCTGTGGGCCAACGCCGGTGAACCGGGGCCGCAGTTCAGCGCCGGGATCCCCAATTCCGCGAACTGGGCAACATCGGTCCAACCAACCTTCCCCACCGGCTCGCCCCCGCCATGGCGCGCGACAATCCCAGCGAACTGCCTTGCTGGCGCCGCATCCAGACCAGGGCGAGCGGCCGGGGCGCGGTCCACCACTGCCATCTCGAAAGGGGCGAGGACGGCGGTCAGGTGAGCGACGGCATCGTCCACCGACTTATCCGGCGCGAACCGGTAGTTGACGGTGACCTTGCAGAGGTCGGGAATCACGTTCGTGGCCGAGCCCCCCTCGATCAACACGGCGTTCATGGATTCGGGGTAAGTCAGCCCGTCCACCTCGAAAGACCCAGGCGTGTAGGCGGCGAGGCGCGTCAGCACGGGCGCAGCCGCATGAATCGCGTTCAGCCCAAGCCAGGCGCGCGCCGAATGGGCGGCCTTCCCGCGCAGAACGACCTCCGCGCGAAGGGACCCGTTGCAGCCGCCCTCGACCCGGGTGGCCGTCGGTTCGCCCAACACGGCGAAGGTGCCAGCGATCCAATCGGGCCTTACGGCGATGACCCGGCGCAGGCCGTTGAGGTCGCGGGCCACCTCCTCATGGTCGTAGAAGACCCAGGTCACATCTCGGGACGGGTTCTTCAACGTCGCTGCCAGATGCGACATGACGGCCAGACCCGCCTTCATGTCGACCGCGCCGCGGCCCCACAGTCGACCGCCACTCAAGGCTGGCACGAGGTCCGCCGACGGCGGCACCGTATCGATGTGCCCAGCGACGATGACGCGCTCGGGACGGCCCAGGTGGGTGCGGGCCACAACGGTGTCGCCTTCGCGCAAAACCTCAAGGTGCGCCGCCTTTGCCAGCGCGGCCGCAAGGGCATCGGCAAGGGGACGCTCTTGACCGGACGGCGAGGCGATGGCAACGAGATCCAGCGCCAGGCCCGCCGGATCGCGCGTCAGGTCCAGGGTCACGGAAGAGAGGCTATCGGGTCCCGATGCTCGGCGTCCCAAGCCCGCCTCGCAACCCCAGCAGAACGTAGGCTTGCCCGCATGACTTCACGAATCGCCTGGGGGGCCGGGCTCGCCACTGAGTCCACCGCCACGGGAGCCGTCCTCGACACCTGGTACCCCGAACCCGCCCTCGGATCGGCTCCGGCTCGGGGCGCGACCCAGCCGAGGGGGGCACTCGACCCAGGAATCGCCATCGGCGCCTTCGCGGCCCTGCCATCGCCCGGCATCGACCGCGAGCGGCAAACCCAAACCGTCCAGGTGACGCGTGAGATCGATCTAGACGCGCCACCGGCGGACGCGCCCGACGCCTATCTACGGCTCCACCTGCTGTCACACCGCCTAGTGGCGCCGAACACCATAAACCTCGACGGCATCTTCCGGGTGCTGTCCACGGTGGTCTGGACCAGCGCGGGTCCGTGCCTCGCTGAGGGTTTCGAGCGTGTCCGGGCCGCGTTGACGGCCGCCGGTCGCTCCGGTTTCACGATTTGGGGGATCGATAAGTTCCCGCGCATGGTGGACTACGTGATTCCCGCGGGCGTGCGCATCGCAGACCCAACGCGCGTCAGGCTAGGCGCCCACCTGGCGCCAGGCACCACGGTCATGCACGAAGGCTTCGTCAACTACAACGCCGGCACCCTCGGCGCATCCATGGTGGAAGGCCGCATCGCGCAAGGCGTTGTGGTCGAGGATGGGGCCGACATCGGCGGCGGAGCCTCCATCATGGGCACCCTTTCCGGGGGTGGGACGCAACGGGTGCGGATAGGAACCCGTTCGCTGGTGGGTGCCAACGCTGGGATCGGGGTCTCGCTCGGAGCGGATTGCGTGGTGGAGGCCGGCACCTATGTCACGGCCGGCGCCAAGGTCACTTTGGTGGGCTGGGGCGAAAAGTCCGGGCAGGTAGTTAAGGCCCGTGAGCTTTCCGGGCGCGATGGCGTCCTTTACCGCCGCAATTCCCTCACCGGAACCTTGGAGGCGATCCGCCGCGAGGGAACCGGCATACACCTCAACCCCGCGCTGCACGCCAACTGACCGATGGCTCGTCTTTTCGTCCGTGCTGGCGTGGCATTCATCGTCTTAGCCGTTTTCACGGCCGGCGTTGCGGTCGTGTTGAATGCGCGAGAAAGCCCGCCGAAAATCGAACCGGTTTGCCGGGCGACAGCCAATGAGGGCACGTCCACGTTGGCCGTGGACCAGACCGCGAACGCGGCGTTGATTGCGACAGTGGCGGAGGATCGGGGACTGCCCGCGCGAGCGGTGACCATCGCGCTGGCCACGGCCATGCAGGAGTCGAAACTGCGCAATATCGACTATGGCGACAGGGACTCGGTGGGCCTCTTTCAGCAGCGCCCATCGCAGGGCTGGGGCACGGTCGAAGAAATCCTCGACCCGATCTACGCCACCGGCCAGTTCTACGCGGGTCTTGAGAAGGTGCCGGACTACGAGAACCTGCCGATCGCGGAGGCGGCCCAGGCAGTCCAGCGGTCGGCGTTCCCTGAGGCGTATGCGGCCCACGAGGAGGTGGCCCGACGCTTCGCGTCCGCGCTGACAGGCAACTCCCCCGCGGGTTTGGCCTGCCACTTGCCGCCCGCCGCTTCCCCGGGGGTCGGTGAGGCCGCCGCGGCCGCGTTGACCGGGGCTTTCGGTGAGTCGCTGGGGTTGGCGCGGGAGCCGGCATCGTCCAGCGACGATGCCGCCCAAGGCCTAGGCGGGAAACTCACCGCGGTCGCGCCGACCGAACGGTTGGGTTGGGCGGTGGCCGCGTGGGCCGTGGCCAACGCCGACGCGCTTGGCGTATCGGCCGTAGACGCTGGGGATCTGCGCTGGGAACGCACGTGGGGCGAATGGCGCGACCGGAACGAGGCTTTGCCCGCAGGCGAAACGGTTATCGAACTCGCCGATTGATGGCCCGAAGGCCTGGGGCCCGCTGGGCACCGGGTCTCAACGGGTCAGCGGTCAGTGATCGGCACGAAGTCGCGCAACGCGTGGCCCACATAGATCTGCCGGGGTCGGCCGATCTTGGTGGTGGGGTCGGCCATCATTTCGCGCCACTGGGCAATCCATCCCGGCAGGCGCCCAAACGCGAAAAGGGGCGTGAACATTGAGGACGGGAACCCGAGCGCCCGATAGATGATGCCGGTGTAGAAGTCCACGTTGGGGTAGAGCTTGCGCTGAACGAAATAGTCGTCCTGGAGGGCAATCCCTTCGACTTCTCGCGCGATGTCGAGTAGTTCGTCGGTCACCCCGAGAGCCGCCAGCACCTTGTCCGCTGAGCGTTTGACGATGGCGGCGCGTGGGTCGTAGTTCTTGTACACCCGGTGGCCGAAACCCATTAGTTTGGCGCCGTCTTGTTTGTCTTTGACTCGGGTCATGAAAGTCTTGACGTCCCGGCCCGAATCGCGAATGAGGGCAAGCATTTCGAGGACGGCCTCGTTCGCGCCGCCATGGAGGGGACCGGAAAGGGCGGCTACGCCCGCCGAGATCGAGGAGTAGAGGTTCGCTTGGGCCGATCCGACCAGGCGCACGGTCGAGGTGGAACAGTTCTGTTCGTGGTCGGCGTGGAGGATCAGCAGGGTGTCTAGGGCATCGACAAGAGCGTCGGGAAGGTCGACCACTTCGCCTGGATCGGCGAAGGTCATGCGGGCGAAGTTGCGAATGTATCCCTCCCCGCGCATCGGGTAGAGCAGGGCGTGGCCGGCGGCGCGGCGGTGGATGTAGGACACGATGGTGGGCATCTTGGCCAGCAGAAGCACCGTCGCCAGTTCCACGGCCGCGGGGTTGAGTGGGTCCATCGACTCGGGGTAGAAGCACGCCATCGTCTGGATCGCTGCGCCGAGCATGGCCATCGGGTGTGAGCTGCGTGGCTGGATCGACAGTATTTCGCGAAAATCTTCCGGCAAGTACATGTGCCGATCGATCCGCTCCACGAACTGTTCCAGCTCTGGCAGCGTGGGCAGTTCCCCGTGGATGAGCAGGTACGCGACTTCGAGGAAGCTGGAGTGTTCCGCGAGCTGCTCGATCGGGTACCCCCGGTAGCGCAGGATGCCTTTGGCCCCGTCGATGAAGGTGATGTCCGACGTGCAGGCGGCCGTGTTCATGAAGCCCGGATCGACAGTCACGGTTCCGGTTTTGGCTAGGAGGTTCGCTATGGAGACGCCCGAACCGCCGGCAGTCGCCTCGACCCTGGGCAAATCGACGTCTGCGTTCCCCAGGCTCAGGTGCGCGGGCTGGTTGGTCTCTAGGGGCGCGCTCATGTCGCAACACCTC
>JAIRXV010000438.1 GCA_031268115.1 Bifidobacteriaceae bacterium | reverse complement strand
CCGGAACAGGCACAACCCCCACCGGCGTTTCGCGGGCACATCGCATCTGAGGCACGCCAACCACTTGGCGGGCGTTTTAGCTGAGTCTCGTCGGCGAGTGGCCCCGGCCGCCCCTGGCGGGTAGCATCCCCAAAAACGAAGCGCTATAAGGAGTGGACGTCCCATGTCTCGGATTCTTCGCCACTTTACTGTCATCGGGGCCTGTGCTGGCCTCGCGATTCCATGCGCCCCAGCCGCGGCCTTGGACGATGCCGTTCCCGCCTTTGCGCTGTCCGCCGAAGGTGAGGCCGAGCCTTCGCCCCCCGCGGAGGGCGGTGAAGCGGCGGTGCCCGCTGAGGGCGGTGAAACGGCGGTGCCCGCTCCCGAGATCGTGGCCGCGCCCGAAACCAGCGGCACTTCGACCACCGATCCACCGATCGACTTCTCGTACGAGTTGCCCACCCTCCAGGGGGCCTCCCCGGCGATGACGGCGGCTTTCGACAGGCGCGTGAACACGATTGTCAAAACGCAGGAGAAGTCCCTTGCCAAAGCTAAGGGCTGTAAGGACCCCACGGGACTGAACCCAGCGAAAGGCGATTTGTCCATCTCATATGAGGGTAGCGTCTATGCCGGGCGCTACGCCTCGGTGACGTTACTGATTGAACGGGCACGCCCACATTGCAGCAACATGGACTATACGGTACCTCAATCGTTCGCGCTGGATTTGAAGGCCGGTAAAGCGGTGAAACTGAGTAAGTTTGTCCATCCCAACGGCCGGCAATTCGACACGGCCGTCGTTGTTTCGTTGCGGACGCGCGCTCAAAACCCGGACTGCTACCGAGATAAGAAGTTGCGCCAAATCCGCCCACCGTTGACGGCCCCCAGCGGCTGGAACGTGTCCGATGCCGGCGTGCGCGTTTGGTACCAAGGCACGGCCGACGTAGGCGCTAACTGTGCCTACTTGACGGCGTTTGTGCCGTGGGCTTCGGTTCTGCCGCCGTCGGACATCAGGGGAAAGAAGACTCGGACCACGTACTGGGCCTTCGACCTAAACAAGGCGCCTGGATCCCGATATGGCTACACCGGTCGCGTAGCCGTGGCGCGCGTCCGAGGCAATCAGGTGGCGTTGTTCGAATGGAACCTGTCAAAGGGCACGGGCACCTGCCAGGTTGGCGTGCGGTCGGGGACTAAAGCCATCGTCTACCAGGTGGGGAAGATAGCATCCGGTAAGACGGTGAACATGAACAACGCGACCGCCAGAGCGGTGCCCAAGAAGTATGTCTCGAACGGGCGCAAAGCCTCCAAGGATGAAGTCTCCGCCATTTTCACCCGCTTCCGCGGCCTTGACGCCAAGGCAATCACCCGAGCTTGCAGGCTGTAGGCCCGCCCGCGTGCGAGCTGGGTCCACAACCTGCGCGACCCGCCCAGCCCGCACGCTCCCACCCGCACGCGCCCCCCAACCCGCCTCGCCGCTCGGCCGTCCTGCCCGGAACGCGAATGGGCCCTAGGCTTGGGCGGGTGAGCCTGCGTCTGTACGACACCCAAGCTGCTGCGGTCCGCGATTTCACCCCCCTGGTCCCAGGTCGGGTTGGCATCTACCTGTGCGGTGCAACCGTTCAGGCCGCGCCGCACATCGGCCACTTGCGCCCGGCCGTGGCCTTCGATATCTTGCGCCGCTGGCTGGAACGCAGCGGCCTGGCTGTGACGTTCGTCCGCAATGTGACTGACATCGACGACAAGATCCTCGCCAAAGCGGCCGATGAGGGCACCGAATGGTGGGCCCATGCTTGGCGCTATGAACGCGAGTTCACGGCTGCCTACAACGCGCTCGGCATTATGCCGCCCACATATGAGCCTCGTGCTACCGGGCACGTCACGGACATGATCGGCCTGATCGAACGCATTGTGGAGCGGGGCCACGCATACGTGGGCCGGCCCGGAAACGTGTACTTCGATGTCCGTTCGTGGCCTGAATACGGCGCGCTGACCCATCAAAGCCTTGGCGATTTGACGTCTGGGCAGGAGGGCGATTTGGACGCGGACAAACGCGATCCGCGCGACTTCGCACTCTGGAAGGCGCCGAAACCGGGGGAGCCCGCCACTGCGGCTTGGCCCACTCCGTGGGGTAGAGGGCGCCCGGGCTGGCACATTGAATGCTCGGCCATGGCGCGGCGCTACCTCGGCGACTCTTTTGACATTCACGGCGGCGGCCTCGATTTGCGCTTCCCCCACCACGAAAACGAACAGGCCCAATCCCGCGCCGCCGGCCTAGGGTTTGCCCAGTATTGGGTCCACAACGGTTGGGTTACACAGGCCGGTGTAAAGATGAGTAAGTCGCTGGGCAATTCACTGTTGGCTTCGACGCTGTTGGCCTCGGCCCCGCCGGTGGTGTTGCGCTATGCGCTGACAACCGGCCACTACAGGTCGATGATCGAGTTCTCCGACGCAACTCTCACTGAGGCGGCGGCCGCTTGGGAGCGCCTCGCCGGTTTCATTGCCAGGGCGGGCGCCCTGGTGGGCCAACCCGCGGACGATCACGTCGCCTCCCATCCCCTGCCGTCCGCTTTTGCGGCCGAAATGGACGAGGATCTCGGCGTGCCGGGCGCTTTGGCCGTGATCCATGAGACCGTGCGGCGAGGGAATTCGGCGCTTGCCGAATACGACCGCGACGAAGCCCGGGCGGCCCTAATCGCCACCAGGGCAATGCTCGGTGTGCTCGGCCTAGATCCACTCGACCGCCAGTGGGCGGCCGGTGGCGGCGATCCGCGAGCGGCTCAGGCGCTATCGGTGCTAGTGGAAGCGGAACTGGCGCGACGGGCTGAAGCCCGGGCGGCCCGGGATTTCGCCACCGCCGATTCGATCCGCGACGCTTTGAGCGCGGCCGGTGTAGCGGTTTCGGACGCACCGAGCGGCGCCCAATGGGCCTTGAGCTAACGCGTCCCCTTGAGCTAACGCGTCAGCCAACGTGAAGCCGGCGGATGGCTGGCCGACGGCTGCGGCAGCTGGGGAGGGCGAATCCCGGACCAGCTGAAACGCGACAGGTACCATCTGGGCGGTGGTGTTTTCACCTCCGTCTTGACGCCATAGGGCGACAGGGGCCACCAGTCACTGTCACGGTTCGTCACGGCTCGCGTGCCGGAAGTCCATAGAGACTCACAACTGATTGCGCTGATAGGGACTGTCGCCACGACTCCGTGTCGTGCCATACGGCAAAGCGGCTGGGTTGCGTGCCTACCTGCCAAACCCCCATATCGAGTCCCGAGTTCTATGCCGAAGCTTTGGTTATGCCGAAGGGGTGGGTGGGTTGCCTGGTGGGGGTGGCCGCGGGTGTGGTTTCTTCGGCATAACCGTGGCTGGGTTGGGGGCGGGTTTGCGAGTGTTTGTCAACGCCGCGTGAATTTTGACCCCTTTTTGCCGTTTGAATTTTGACCCCCCTTGGTGGTTGTGGTGTGGTCCCGTCGGGGACCGGGTTGGCAGTGTGTGTGCTGGTCAGAGGGTGT
>JAIRXV010000382.1 GCA_031268115.1 Bifidobacteriaceae bacterium | reverse complement strand
TCCCCGAAGCGGTCGCGCAGCCTGTTGATGTGAACGTCCAGAGTCCGGCCTGTGCCCTCGAATCCGCATCCCCAGACTGCGTCAAGGATGAATTCGCGCGTGAGCGTGCGGCCCTTGTGTCCGGCCAGCAGAAACAGCAATTCGAATTCTTTGAGCGGAAGATCGACGTGGCCGCCGTCCAGCGTTGCGACGTGGCTGGCAGTGTCGAGGGCCAGGCGGCCCGCCTGAGCGGTCTGCTCAACGATCTTCCGGTAGCGCCTGAGCAAGGCTTTCACCCGCATCAGCAATTCCGCGCCATCAAAGGGTTTGACCAGATAGTCATCCGCCCCGGCGGCGAAGCCCTTGGCCTTGTCCCCCAATTGCCCTTTGGCGGTCAGCATCAGCAGCGGCAGGTCCGGGTGATAGCGCCGGGCCAGCCGACAGAATTCGATTCCGTCCAGATGTGGCATCATGGCGTCCACTATGGCCAAGTCAACCAGCGATTCGGCGAGAGCGACCAGCCCCTGGCGACCGTCTGCTGCGACAATTGGCGTGTAGCCTTGGCGGTCCAACAGCACCGAACATAGCTCGCGGATATTCGGGTCGTCGTCAATCACCAACACATTGCCCATGCCCATCCTCCTCAGGTGCATTCCTCGGGTTTCGCCCCAGCCAGCACCTTCCTTGGCCTCACCGATCAGCGGTGAATATAGATTCCGCGCCTATTATCCGCCAGCAATGTCAACAGCACGTCAATGGCAGGGGCAAGCGGCCTAAACCCGCTCCAGTATCGCTTCGAGTCCGACCGGGTGTACGCCTTTGCCGCCAGCGGTCGTCACGGTGATTCGGTCGGCGGCAACGAGGCGCCTAGGATCAACTGGGCGGCGAGGATGGAGAGCCGCACCGGGTCGAGATCGTTTGGCGAGTACAACCACTGGAGGTTCAGTCCGTCGGACACCGCTAGGTACAGCCGCGCCGCGTCCTCGATGCTCAACCCCTCTGGTATGGGTTGCCCGTCGTCAGCAAGATGCTGCCCCATGATCCTTATGATGTGTTCGTACCGGTTTCGCATACGTTCGTGAGCGGGGTGTTCGGCGTCGGTGGCCTCTGCGATGAGTTTCATCAACAGCGCGATGAGGCCCGGTTCGTTGAGGTTGTCGGCCTTGAGTTCGCCGAGCACATCGGTTAGCCGGTCCCCGGTGCGGAGCCGCTCGGCGATGCTTATGTCTTTCGCGTCGAGCACCGCATCGAGGAGTTCTTCCTTGGATGGGAAGTAGTGCAGCAGGGTCGAATGCGTGATCCCGGCGGCGGCGGCAACTTCGCGGAGCGATACGGATCGGAAGCCCCTCATTCCGAACAGCCGACTGGCGGCTGCGAGGATCGCCTGCTCACGCGCGACGCCGCGAACGTTACGGGATCGAGTCATGGCCCAAGACTACCGCTTAAACTTTTCAACCAAGTGGTTGACTTGTTTTCAACCATGTGGTAGAAAATTGGGAGCCGGCGCCGACGCCCGCATCCCAACCCTTGGAGCCAAAGATGACTACTCCCGAACCCGAAGCCGTTGCTTCCGCTACGGCCAATACTCATCCCGCAGACCACCGAGACCACGGGCGCGATCCCGCAGGCGACCGCGCTCCCCGCGGCTATATGCTGCTCTACGCATTCGCAATGTTCGGCGTGTGCCTGGCGCTGCTTACCCCCGCCCTGGTGGGTCTCGCGCTGAAGGCGCGCGAGATCGCTGGCTCGGACGGGCAGGCTGCGGCGCTCGGCCTTGTCGCAGGCGTCGGGGCGTTTTTCGCCCTCGTCGCAAACCCCGTGGTCGGGCGGCTGTCGGACCGGACTACCTCCCGGTGGGGCCAGCGGCGCCCGTGGATCATCGGTGGTGTGCTGGTAGGTCTGGTGGCGCTGGTGATCGTCGGGACTGCGACCAGCATCGCGGTGCTCCTTATCGGCTGGTCTCTTGCGCAAGTCGGATTCAACGCGACGTTGAGCGCGATGAGCGCGACAATCCCAGACCAGGTTCCAGAAGCACGGCGTGGCACCGTTTCCGGTGTTGCGTCGATAGCGTCACCGATTGCGATCCTCCTCGGCATCGCCGCCTACAACGTCCTCCCCTTCGGCGTCATCGTGTTCGCTGCGCCTGGCGTTGTGGCGGTGGTGCTGGCGGCGGTATTCGCGTTGACGCTGCGCGACCGCCGGATAACGCGAGCCGAGGCGCCTGCCGTCCGGGTCCGCGACCTGTTCACGTCGCTGGTGTTCAACCCGCGCAAGCATCCAGACTTCGGTTGGGTCTGGGCGAACCGGTTCCTGATGTTTTTCGCCTACATGGGCACGGGCACGTATCTCACCTACTTCGTGATTGACCGGTTCAATCAGACAGAGGAGCAGGTGACGGGGGTCTTGCTCATTTCAAACCTCTGCGGCACGGGCGGCATGATTCTCGCCAGCCTTCTCGGAGGTTTCCTTTCCGACCGGTTCCACCGCCGCCGCCCCTTCGTCACCATTGCCGGACTCGTCATGGTCGTCGGGCTTGTGGCGGTTTCTTTGGCCGACAGTTTCGCTGTCCTCTACGCAGGGCAGTTGATCATGGGCGCCGGATTTGGCGCATATCTCGCCGTCGATCTGGCATTGGCCACTCTGGTCCTCCCCAGTCCCGACGACCACGCCAAGGACCTCGGCGTCCTCAACATCGCGCAGGCGCTCCCGCAGTCCATCGCCCCCGCAATCGCACCGGCCATCATCGCTATCGGCATGTCCACCTCACTGGGAGGTTACGCCGTCTGGTATCTGTTCGGCGCGGCACTTGCGGTAATCGGCGCCTTCCTGATCTACAAGGTCAAAGCGGTCCGGTAAGCGCACCGCCCGCGCTTTGCCAAGCACTGACACCCACGCATCGAAAAGAGGAGAAACCCCTATGTCCATCACGGAGCCCACTGGGCAAATACCTGACACTGACGGCACCGCAAGACAATGGTGGCGGCAGGCTGCCGTCTACCAGATATACCCCCGCTCGTTCGCTGACGCGAACAAAGACGGGATAGGCGACTTCGTTGGCGTGCTCTCACGAGTCGATTACCTCGCATCCCTGAATGTGGACGCCGTATGGTTCAGCCCGTTCTACCCCTCCGCACTCGCAGACGGCGGATACGATGTCGATGATTACCGAGACGTGGACCCCTCCATCGGCACGCTCGCGGATTTTGAGGCTGTCATCGCAGCGCTGCACGGCAGGGGAATCAAAGTCATCATCGACATCGTTCCCAACCACAGCTCCAACCGGCACGCCTGGTTCCGTGAAGCGCTGGCTTCCCCCGCTGGCTCCCCGGCACGCGACCGCTACCTGTTCCGGGACGGGAAGGGGCCGGGCGGTGAGTTGCCGCCCAACGACTGGCAGGCCATGTTCGGGGGTTCCGCATGGACGCGAATAGCGGAGCCTGACGGCACCCCCGGACAGTGGTATTTCCACATGTTCGCGCCACAGCAGCCCGACTGGAACTGGGACAATCCCGAGGTGCGCGAAGACTTCTTAGCCACACTCCGCTTCTGGGGCGACCGCGGTGTTGACGGCTTCCGCGTCGATGTTGCCTCAGGGCTCGCCAAAGACATGAGCGAGCCCTACCCCGAGTGGGAACGGGTGATGCACGGGCCGATGTCCTTCCTCGAATCTGCGGAAGTCACTTTCGATCCGGGCCGCCATCCGCTGTTCGACCGTGACGAGCTTGACGAGATCTACGCCGGGTGGCGGCAGGTGTTCAACACCTACGATCCGCCGCTGTTCGCCGTCGCCGAAGCGTGGGTTACGCCAGACCGTCAGGCGCGGTACGCAAGTACAGACGGACTCGGCCAGTCGTTCAACTTCGACCTCCTTTCCGCCGGGTGGGACATTGGCGATTTCCGAACTGTCATCCAGCGGAACCTCGAGTTCGCGGAAGCCAACGACACCACCAGCACCTGGGTGTTCTCCAACCACGATGTGATCCGACACGCCACGCGGTACAGCCAGTCCTCCGGATACCGGCCGATGTTTGACCGGATGACACGTCCCGACGATGCCGCCGCCGCTCGCGGACTCGCCCGTGCGCGAGCCGCCACCCTGCTCGCCCTCGCCCTCCCCGGCAGCGCCTACCTTTACCAGGGTGAAGAACTGGGACTCCCCGAAGTGTTCGACATTCCCGCCGACCGCGCCCAAGACCCATCGGCAGTCATCGAGAACGGTGTCATCGTGGCTGGGCGCGACGGATGCCGAGTCCCACTTCCGTGGACGGCCAGCGGTGAGTTTTTCGGGTTCAGTGACGGCGGGGCGCATTTGCCGCAGCCGAAGTGGTACGGCGCATTCTCAGTCGAGGCCGAGTCAGACGACCCGAACTCGACACTGACCCTCTATCGGGAAGCGCTGCGCCTGCGCCGCAAGTTCCACACCAGTGAGCATCTCGAATGGCTCGATCTCGGGAACAACGTCCTCGCGTTCACCCGTCCCAACGGATGGATCAGCGTGACCAACTTCGGTGCCACCCCAGCGCAGCTTCCGGTCGGAACGGTCGTCGTGCGCACAGACGGAAGGCATGATCGCGCACCGCTCGCGCCCGACTCCACAGCCTGGCTCGTTCGCGGCTAGCGCCTCTTAGACCAGTCCTCGCCGCACCTGAGAATGCGTGCGGGGCTGCTACAGGCCGACAGCCTGGTACAGGTCGCGCACTTGGGAAACCAGGAGTTCGCGCCACTGGGGGCGCCTCAGCGTGCGATCAAGGGTGGCGCTGGGCAGGAAGCGTTCCAACTGCGCCAGGAAGTCGGGGTTGGCGGCGATGTCGCCAAGTTCGCCCAGGCGGGAGATATTGGCTTCCAACTCGGCTGAGGCAGCGTAGTCGTCGATCTTGTGCTGGAACAACTCTGGCAGCTTGCCGGTGTCGAACCCAGGTTGGGTGGCCAGCCACCTCAGATCCCAGAGGTCTCGATAGCGCAGAAACCGTGAAGTGAGGAAGGCTTTCAGTTTGTCGGCGCAGATTTCTTCCAACGATTCGCTCTCCACTAGGACGTGGCCGTATGACGCTGGCAGCCCGGTGTAGCGAACCTCCAGCGCCCGCACAGTTCTAGTGTGGG
>JAIRXV010000248.1 GCA_031268115.1 Bifidobacteriaceae bacterium | reverse complement strand
AGAGGGACTGAAGGATAATCTGGAAGGCCTGAGCGGGTACCTGGATGCGAACGGGAAGGTAGTGGGTTCGCACCGCGATGACGTAGGTGACGGTGATGTGTTCGCCGCGTTAGAGGGGTTCGAATCCCACTGGCAGAAGGGCCGAGACGAGATCCGCGAGAAGGTCGAGAACTTGGCAAACATGCTGGGCGAGGCCGTCTCTGCGTTCGAGCAGACCGACAGCGATGTCAGCAGCGCAATAGACACCGAGTAGACAGCGCCCACGAACACTGTTTCGGTCGGATAGGCGCTGGTGCGCGGGTCCCGCCCGCGCGAGGCGACAGGAACCAAGATCCGGCGCTGGCGTGAGTTCCGAGTCGGCCGATTCCCGGCCTCAGCCCTGCCACGGGGCCCCGGCACGGCGATCCGGTAGAGACGCATCCGGCCCCGAGGCACTAGGTTAGGAACCCATGACCGCACAGCCCCAAGTCGCCGCCTTCACTCACCAGTTATCCGATCACCTCGATGGGCTGGCTCGCTTTTGGAGAGAACGAGCCGTCGATCCCGTGGCCGGATACCACACAGTCTTCGACGCCGAGGGGCGGGCGGACCCCGAGACCGTCAAGTCGCTCATAGCGCAGACTCGCCTGCTTTGGAGCTGCACCGCCTTGGCTCGCGTCACCAACGACTCGGCCTTTGCCGATCTCGCGAGTTTCGGTTTGGACTACCTTGTGGCAGCGTTTGGCGACAATCGGGCAGGCGGTTGGTATTGGACAGTGCGCCCTGACGGCACCCCCTTAGACTCAGCGAAGCTGATATATGGGCAGTCTTTCGCGCTCTACGCGCTCGCCACTTGCGCCGAGGTCCTGCACGATGACGCCGCTCACCAAGCAGCCGCCCGCACGTTTGACGCAATGGAAAGCGCCGTAGACGCTCGATACGGCGGCTACCTGGAGAACCTAGATCGAGACTGGAACCCAGAACGCACGCCTTCAGGCGAGCGAAAATCGCTCGACATTCATCTCCACCTCCTTGAGTCCTTCACGGTACTGGCACGGCTCACCGGCGAGGAGCGGCATCGGCGGCGTTTAGGCGAAGTCCGGGGCCTAATCCTCGACAAGATGATCGATCATGCAGCGCATGCCGGTAAGAACCAGTTCACCGTCGATTTCCGCGACGTTCTGCCTATCGTCATCGATCGGACCTGGATCGCGGAGCGTCTCGAATCCCCTCCCCCTGCCCCGCAGTTTCTTACAACCTCATACGGGCATAACCTCGAACTGGGCTGGCTGTTGGGAGAAGCCGACCAAGTACTAGAGGGCTCGGCCGCAGTCCACACGGACCTGGTGGACGCCATCGGCGACCACACGCTGACTTGGGGCTATGACGCTCAGTACGGCGGAATCTACCGCGAAGGACCTATGACCGGCCCGGCCACCGACACGGATAAGGAGTTCTGGCAAAACGCCGAGGCCCTCGTCGGTTTCCTCCACGCCTACCAACTGACCGGACGGCCAGAATACTTCGACGCCTTTGCCCACACATGGGAGTTCGCGAACCGCCACCTAATCCATCCGACTGCGGCGGAATGGCGAATCCGCACCACGCGAGACGGTCAAGTCATAGACGGCGCATTAGGCAACCAATGGACGGGCGGATATCACACGGTCCGCGCCGCGATTGAGTCTGTTCGTCGCCTCAAGAGCCTTGAGGGACCTGCGGCCTGCGATGTGCCCTCCGATCCGAAGGGCACATAATCGATCAGCGCAGGGACGCCCTCTTGCGCCACGCCGCTCCCATCAGTGCCAACA
This sequence comes from Bifidobacteriaceae bacterium, assembly GCA_031268115.1. Taxonomy (GTDB): domain Bacteria; phylum Actinomycetota; class Actinomycetes; order Actinomycetales; family WQXJ01; genus JAIRRT01. The sequence goes on along the minus strand of JAIRXV010000248.1, from coordinate 1,507 downwards.
TGCACCCCAGGGCTATTAGGCCTGCGCCAACGCTCGGCGCCCTCGAATTCAGGCCCGTCTCAGCGAGGCTATCCTCTGTCTCTTTCGTGGCTTCGGACTGATCGGATGGATCGTCTCCCGCTGACTCGGTTGGAGTGGTCGCTACTTCCTTGGCGTTCCCCGGCTGCGAAACGGCCACCGGCGGGGTTACTCCCCCCAGCGGCGTTGCGCCCTGGGGCATGTCGCCGCTGGTGGGCACTGCGCCACCCGGGACAGTGCCGTTCGGCACCACCCCGCCGCCCGGGGTGCTCCCCCCGGTGGGTTGTGTCGAATCGCCGCCAGGAGGTGTGACCACACCCTCGGTCTCGGTGGGGTCGCCGCCGGGCGGTGTGGTGGCGTTGTCGGGTGGAGGCGAGTACGCCGCAGTGTCGTATTCGTTCACGAGGGTGACTCGTTGCGCGGTCGGCACCTCCGGAAGGACCAGGTTGCCTTCGCTGTCTTCGCCATAGACCAGCAGCGTGGTGGCTTCAACGGGCTCGGTCGGACCGCTGCGTCGGTCTTCGCCGTAATCGCCCACGGCGCCTGCCTCTTCGACGCGGCACGCGGTTTCCGGCGGAAGCATGTCGAGACGCCCACTGAGCCCGCCTGCCTCAGTCAGCGCCAACGCCCCCACAGTGCTCCCGCCTACGGCCACGGGGCTGACTTGAGCGTTGCCGGCTCCGTCCGTCCAAGCGAACTCACAGGCCACCGTCACCTCGAACGCGCTGGGCGCCCGCTGTGAGTCATCGCCTGTGACCGACTTGGCCACTTCGAGCGCCGAGCCGCGCAAGGCAACTCCGGCTTTGGCTGGAGACAATCGCCTCGGCCGGCTGGTCAGCGTGTCGGTGTAGGTGGCCCCGAACTGGCCGTAAGCGGCTAGTTCGGAGACTACAAGGGCATCGACTGGCGCCCCGCCGTTGGAGATGCCATCGCCGTCCGTGTCCAAGGGCGCGTTCACGGTGCTGTAAGTCACATCCACCGTGGAGCCTGGCGGGAGCGCTTCACCCGGATTGAATGTGAGTGCGACACGCAGGCCTGTCACTGCACTCCAATCCGTCGAGGAGCTTGCGGCAACCCACGTCCCCGCGGTGTCGCCCGAGCATGGCACCGAGGCTGGGTCTCCCGTCAATGCCACCCACGCGCCGTCACAGGCCGCCGGATCGGCTGCCACCTCGACTGTCGCGGTGGCTACGATCTCATCCCCGTTCGCATCTAGGACCGTGACCATAAGCGAATCGGCTACTACTTGCGGCCTGTACGTCGAGCCGCGCGCCAGGCCCGCCACGACAGACGAATCCCCGCCCTGCGGCAGAGGCACAAAGAACGTGACTTCGTTGACGTCTCCTGTGCCCGCGTTGATAGCGTGCAGTATCCATTCGTCAACACCTCCCACAAAGCTCTCCGCTAAACAAGGTGACGTGTAGTAGTGCGGCGCTGTCGTCTTGGGTTCCGCGATCTCCGGAACACACGTGGACGATGGCGTAACCTC
>JAIRXV010000185.1 GCA_031268115.1 Bifidobacteriaceae bacterium | reverse complement strand
ACCCCGCAGGCCGGCAACCACGCAAGCCGGCAACCCTCCAGACCGGCAACCCCGCAGGCCGGCAACCCCGCAAGCCGGCAACCCTCCAGACCGGCAACCCCGCAACCCCGCAAACCGGCAACCCTCCAGACCGGCAACCCCGCAACCCCGCAAGCCGGCAACCCCGCAGGCCGGCAACCCCGCAAGCCGGCAACCCCGCAAGCCGGCCCGTATCAATAGAGGCTTTGGTCAATTACGGGCCGCGCGCGCTCACATCAATAGAGCTTTTGGCTGCTGGGATCGCCGGATTCCCGCGTTTCGGTCCGGTCTAATAGCCAAAAGCTCTATCGCGATGTGGCGGGCCGTGGTTCTAATAGCCAATAGCTCTATGGGGACGCGTCTTGGTGAGCGCTGCGGCGTGGGCCGAACGAACACGGCCCGAAGCGTCCTTGGTGTTTGAGATGCTGACATTCCTACGGATTCTCGGGCTAGGAGGCCGGGAGATAAAGTGGCCGGCGACTCGACGGCCCAGGACGAAGTCGCGTTGCAAAGCCGGTGCTACAGCGAATCTGAATCCGCCGCAATGTCTCCGCAAAGACCATTGGTGTCAGAGTGTTGCGCCAGAGTCCGGCGGCGGAATCGGGCGGACTGAAATAGGCCGAGGCCTATTTCGTGGCCCGGCACCACTGGCCAGCCGTCCAGCTGCCGCCCGCCAGTGCGGCGGCACTCTCGGGCCCGGACCTAATGCGGTTCACCGACCGTTGGCGACTCGAAGGCCCAGACATCGCCACGGGATTCACATCCGAATGGCTCCGAGAACGCCCGCGCCGGCGCGTTAGCGGACGGTCTGTGAAGGGCGGCGACACGCGCCCTCCTCGACGCGCCAGCGATGATCTTATCGGCGAAACCGACCGATGGACCTTCGCGCCAGAAAGATACACGCTTTGCCTTAGCGGACAAGTGCCGCAAGTTACCTCCGCGACGGTATTCGCGAACCCATCGAGGCGGTCGATGAAGCACAATCTGACCCGGGATCTCGTCGTCGCCCAAACAGGCCTCGATGGGTGTCCGAGGGGGGACTTGAACCCCCATGCCCAAATAAGGGCACTAGCACCTCAAGCTAGCGCGTCTGCCAATTCCGCCACTCGGACTCGACCCGGAAAACACCCTCGGTTCCCGGGCGCGGACACCAACGATACCATGCCCACAGACCCCTCTGACCTGGGCATCGACTGCCATTTCGGACGGACCGCTGCTGTCGGCCGATGGTTTGGACGCATCGGCCGACAGCAGCGGTCACGCGGGCATGGCCAGCCCTATCGCCCGGCCTCCTAGATCAGTCCCATGGCGAGCATGGCGTCCGCGACCTTGGTGAAACCGGAGATGTTCGCCCCGGCCACATAGTCGTTCGGTTGGCCGTAGGACTCGGCGGTTTCGAGGCAACGGTTGTGGATCGAGCGCATGATCTCACCCAGACGGGATTCGGTGTGGTCGAAGGACCAGGAGTCGCGCGAAGCGTTTTGCTGCATCTCCAGCGCGCTCGTCGCGACGCCGCCGGCGTTGGCGGCCTTGCCGGGGGCGAACCGGATTCCAGCGCCCCGCATCACTTCGATCGCCTCCGGCGTGCTGGGCATGTTGGCGCCCTCGGCAACGATCGAGCAACCCGCGGCCGCCAAGTGCCGGGCATCGTTGCCGTTGAGTTCGTTCTGAGTGGCACACGGCAAGGCGATGTCGCACGGCACGTCCCAGATCGAACCGTCCTTCACGTGGCGCACACCGCTTCCGCGTCGCTGCGCGTAGTCCGATACCCGCCCGCGATTCTCCTTGATCTCCTTCAGGAGGTCCAAGTCGATCCCGGCCTCATCGAACACGTAGCCGTTTGAGTCCGAGCACGCGACCACCAGGCCGCCGAGCTGCTGGGCCTTCTCAATGGCATAGATCGCCACGTTGCCCGAACCGGAAACCACCACGCGTTTGCCTTCGAACGATTCGCCCGTGATAGCCAGCATCTCGGCCACGAAGAAGACAGTTCCGTATCCGGTGGCCTCTGTGCGCACCTGGGAGCCTCCCCAAGTCAGACCCTTACCCGTCAATACGCCGGACTCGTAGCGGTTGGTGATCCGCTTGAAGTGACCGAACAGGTAGCCGATCTCGCGGCCTCCCACGCCGATGTCACCTGCGGGAACGTCAGTGTATTCACCGATGTATCGATACAGCTCTGTCATGAAGGACTGGCAGAAACGCATCACTTCCGCATCCGACTTGCCCTTCGGATCGAAGTCGCTGCCGCCCTTCGCGCCGCCGATGGGCAGGCCGGTGAGCGCATTCTTGAAGATCTGCTCGAACCCGAGGAACTTCACGATCCCGAGGTAGACCGACGGGTGGAAGCGAAGGCCACCCTTGTACGGGCCGAGCGCGGAGTTGAACTCGACCCTGAAGCCCCGGTTCAGCTGGACCCGCCCCTGATCGTCGGTCCATGGAACTCGGAAGATGATCTGGCGTTCCGGTTCGCACAAGCGGCGGACCACCTCCGCGCTGGCGTACTCGGGGTGTTTGGCCACCACTGGGCCGAGGCTCTCGAGTACTTCTCGGGCGGCCTGGTGGAATTCGGTCTCGCCAGGGTTGCGGGCGACGACTTCGTCGAAGATTGCGATCAGATTCTCAGCCATTGCGGGCACTGGGGTTTCCCTTCGGTAATGTGCGGTTGTCTTGCGGCGCCACGATTGGGCACGCGAGGATAGACGGTACTGCCCCGGCGTCCACCGACGAAATCTCGCCACGGCCGCGTCGCTTCCATCCCGACAGCCAAGGCACCCCAATCCCCCACGTCCGCGCCGGATCAATCCCCCCGCGGCCGAGCCAGTCAGATCGACCGCTGATGCCCGGGCCACCCACCGCCACACCACCGACCACCACACCACCGACCACCACACCACCCCACCACCACTACACCACCCACACCACCACACCACTACGCCACTCACCCTCACACCACACCCACCGCCTACCGCAGTACCGAGCACCACCCCCCACGGTGTTGGTCGGGACGTTCTGCGGACCCACCGCCTGCCGCAGTACCTAGGCACCATCCCCCGGTGCGGCCGAAGTGCGCCGCCCCACCCAAGCGCGCTAAAGTGTCCTGCGTGATCGGTGCGCGGTGCCTAGCCAACGGCGGACGAATGCGCCGGCGAATGCCCGCGAACGCGTCGCATTAGTCCAGTTCGTACCCCATTTAGGGGGTACGTCGTGCGGCGCGCCGCTATTCCCCCACCCCGCCGAATCCCTTCAAGGACCCACCCATGCACCTGTCCACCCGATGTATTCACGGCCTCGGACCCAGCCCGGATCCCACCGGGGCCATCTCCACACCTATCTACCAAACTGCGACTTTCGCGCATCCCGGCGTAGGCCAATCCACCGGATTCGATTACACCCGCACAGCCAATCCCACCCGTTCGGCCCTTGAGCGGACGATGGCGGCCCTAGAGTCAGGCACCCACGCCGTCGCCTTCGCCTCTGGGATGGCTGCCATCGCCACCTTGACCGAGCTTTTCCGCCCGGGTGACCACATTGTGGTGGGAGCAGACGTTTACGGCGGCACCCACCGCTTCTTTTCCCAAGTTTCCGCTAAGAACGGGCTCGATTTCACCCGCGCCACGACGGACGGCGAGATCGACGCCGCGGTAAAGCTCGGCGGACCGGCGGGGCGGGGCACGGCCGCGGTGTTCATTGAGACCCCCTCCAATCCGACCATGCGGGTGCTGGACATTGCTGCGGCCGCCCAATCGGCCCACGCGGCCGGTGCCTTACTCATCGTGGACAACACGTTCTTGACGCCATATTTTCAGCGGCCTCTAGAACTGGGCGCGGATATTGTGGTCCACTCTGCAACCAAATACCTCGCTGGACACAACGACACCCTCGCGGGCGTCGTGGTGGTGGCCGATTCGGGCCTCGCTGAGAGGATTGCCACGCTGCGCTGCACCATCGGCGGACCGTTGGCGCCCTTCGATTCGTGGCTTTGCTTGCGCGGCCTCAAGACCCTCGCCGTTCGCCTCGAACGCCAGGCCGCCAGCGCGGACATCCTGGCGCATTGGCTGCGCGCCCATCCGGGGGTTGGCGATGTCTATTACCCAGGTTTCGAGGACCATCCAGGATTTGCGGTCAGCACCCGCCAGGCCTCCGGCCACGGTGCCATGATCGCGTTCCGCGTGGAGGACGGTGCGGCCGCCCACCGTGTGCTCGCTGCGATTGAGCTGATCCAGTTCGCTGAGTCTTTGGGCGGCACAGAGTCGCTGCTCACGTATCCCATCACGCAGACCCACGCCGATGTGCCCGAGCCCCAACGCCTGGCGCTAGGTATTGACGAGGGTCTGCTTCGCTTGTCCGTCGGTTTAGAGGATCCGAACGATCTGATCGCGGATCTCGCGGCCGCAATTCCGAGTCCGGCCGGTGCCGGGGCAGAAAGGTGAGGGACGTCATCGTGCAGGTTTCGAGATTCGACGAAGCGGTGGACCGCGAAGGGACCGGTGCTTTGGCTTTCGCGCGGCAACGCTACGGGATGCCGCCGGATGTCGTGCCGCTTTGGGTAGCCGATATGGCTTTCCGCATGCCGGAGACAATCGCGCTCGCCCTGGCGGATACGGTCCGCCATGGCATTATCGGCTATGCGGTGCCCACAGATGGCTATTACGATTCACTCGCCGGATGGTTCGAACGCAGACACGGCTGGACGGTGGATCCGCGGGCGTCCATCCAAACTAGAGGCGTGGTCCACGCCCTTTACCTAATAGTGGATGCTCTAACTACCCCCGGCGATGGCGTACTCATCCAGCCACCCGTCTACGCACCGTTCTTTGAAGCGATTCGCCGCAGCGGGCGGCGCCTCCT
>JAIRXV010000131.1 GCA_031268115.1 Bifidobacteriaceae bacterium | reverse complement strand
GGCCGGCCCACGCCGCCGTGAACACCGGCCGGCCCACGCCGCCGTGAACACCCGCCGGCTCACCCCAACGCGAACACCCGCCGGCTCACCCCAACGCGAACACCCGCCGGCTCAACCGGCCGGCTTACGCCAACGCGAAAACCGGCAGGCTCACCCCGCCGCGTACTGCCGCTGCCGATAACACCAGCCGGCTCACCCCAACGAGAGAACCCGCCGGCTCACCCCGCCGCGAACACCCGCCGGCTCCCCCCGTCCGCTCACGCCAACCGAGCGCCCGCCCACAAGTGGACCCGCCAATGCGAACCCCCGCCGGCCAGCGCCGTCGCGAACACTCGCCTCTCGGCCACGCGCTCCTCACCCACCCCGGCCGGGGTCAGGCGATTCGGGCTGCTCCCTGCATCGGCGGGGCCAGCGCAAACGCTGGCGGTTCGAAGCCCGCCGTCGCGAAGGCCCCGTGAACGGCGCCCGCTACGTGCCCTTCCGTGCCCAGCGGGACCACGGCGATGGCGGAACCGCCGAAGCCGCCTCCCGTCATGCGCGCGCCCAATGCGCCGGCCTCACGGGCGGCCACCACCGCGGCGTCCAGTTCGCGGGCTGAAACCTCGTAGTCGTCGCGGAGCGAAGCGTGGGAGGCGTCCAGCAGCGGCCCGATCTCATCCAACCGACCCGCCCGCAGCAGTTCCGCGAACTGGGCGGTTCGGCCGATCTCGGTGATTATGTGCCGGGTGCGCCGGATCAGCACCGGATCGTCTAAGCGGTCAAGGACTTCGCTCAACGCCCACGTGCCAGACGCAACCGCGTCCGCGGCCTGCCTCAGGGACTCGACGCCCAAACGGCGTGCGGCCTGCTCGCACTGGGAGCGCCGGCTCGCGTACTGGCCGTCCACCAGCGCGTGATGCGCGCGCGTGTCGATGACCAGCAGAGTGAGCCCGGAGGAGGTCAGATCGAACGGGACGTGCTCCGTGGCGCCGGTCAGGCAGTCGAGCAGTAGAGCGTGACCGGCCCGGGCCAGAAGGGACGCGGATTGGTCCATACCCCCTGTGGGGGCTCCGGCGATCTCGTTTTCGGCCCGCACGCAGCACTGGACCAAGATCGCCCGGCCCTCATCGGTTTGGCGCAGCGACCCGCCGCCCAACTCATCGAGCGCCACCGCCGCAGAACACTCCAACGCCGCCGAGGAACTCAATCCGGCCCCCCCAGGGACGCAACTAGCGACGAAGGCGTCGAAACCGCTGCCACCGTACGCGCCGCCGGCGGCCATCGCCCACGCTGTTCCCGCCACGTAGGTGCCCCACCCGGCAACGGTTCCCGGGCCGACGGCGTTCAATGTGGCCGTCCACGGCGCGGATCTGGGCATTTGGGCGGAAACGAGCGTGATGGCATCGTCGGTGCGGGGGCGCAAAGCAAGGTAAGTGCTGTGCGGCAGTGCGGTGGGGAAGCACAGGCCGTTGTTGTAGTCGGTGTGCTCCCCGATCAGGTTGACTCTGCCCGGTGCCGCCCAAACCCCGCTCGGCTCCCCACCGAACGCCGCCGCAAAGCCCGTCCGAGCGTGTGCGGCCCCCTGGGTGTGCGGCCATGCCCCTAGCCAACGCACCCCGTCAGACATGGCGCACCTCGGGCTCTTCCACTTCGGTTAGGGCCTCGCGTAGGCGTTCGGCGATCGCTTCTGGGATGGTGTCGGAAATCCATGCGCCCATCCCCGCTTCCGATCCGGCCAAGTACTTGAGTTTGCCCGGTGCCCGGCGCGTCGATAGGACCTGCAGATGCAGCCGGCCCAGATCGCGCAGCCGAGGATCGGTGGGGGCCTGGTGCCAGCCGGACACATAGGGCAGGGGGATGGGTGCGCCATCGTCCGCCACGAAGAAGCGGTCTAGGCCCCGCATCAGCCGCAGGTAGGCCAGCGCCAAATCGGCCCGCTCGGCTTCGCGCAGGTCGGCCAGGCCGGCCGCATCTCGACGCGGAGCGAGGTGAACCTCAACGGGCCAGCGTGCCGCCTCTGGCACATAGGCCACGAAGTGTTCCGTCTGCATCACCACCCGCACACCCGCACGCAACTCGGCCTCCATTACGTCGCTCAGCAGGTGGCGGCCGGTGCGGTCGCGGTAGTGGCCGGCCTGACGCATCATCGCGGCCGTGCGTGGCGTCAGCGTGGGGTAGCCATAGATTTGGCCGTGGGGGTGCGGCAGGGTCACCCCGATCTCCGGCCCGCGGTTCTCGAAGCAATACACCTGGGCGATGCCGTCCATCGCCTCTAGCGCGACCGTCCGGTCCACCCACGCTTCGATTATGGTGCCCATCCTTGTCGCGCTGAGTTCGCTGAGCGATGTCGAATGGTCCGAGCTGAAGCACACCACTTCACAGCGTCCGGCGGCGTGGCGGACGGGCCACAGGACGTCGCCGTCGCAGAGCCATTCCTCGCTCGGGTCTTGCCCGGGTAGGCGCAGGAACGAGGGGAACCGGTTCTCGAAGACCGCCACGTCGTAGTCCGTGTCGGGGATCTCGCCGTCCTGGTAGGCCGCCCCCGGCCGGGCGGGACACAGGGGACATGTGTCCGATGACGGCAGGAAAGTCCGGTCCATCCGGTGCGTGGCCATGGGGATCCAGTCGCCCGTCAGGACGTCGTAGCGCATCTGGGGGCCTACGGGTGCGCCGCCGCCGGGTCTGGGGGCGAATCGGTCGGGTAGGGGCCGAGGGTCGTCCAGGCGATGCGGGGGGAGGGGGTCCTCGCCGGTGGGGGGGTCGTCGCAGTAGAACAGGGCGCGGCCGTCTGCCATACGGATGGCAGTCCGGCGCACGCCGCGGTGGCCGGCGGCCAAGTCGGTGAGGAGCATCTCTTGAGTTTGCCATCGAAACAGTACGAGA
>JAIRXV010000091.1 GCA_031268115.1 Bifidobacteriaceae bacterium | reverse complement strand
GCACCCGACGCTGTCGAAACTCTCAGTTTCATCTCTATTGCAGAATTCAAGGCCCAAGCCAGGCACGGGTACGCCATCCTTGTCCACGACAACGATGGTCTGAACCATCGACGGTGCGGCGGATGGGGCCGCGAGGGTGGGGGCCGGCATCGTGCAGGTCAGGACTAAGACGACAGGCGCGGTCAACGCAGCAGTGCGCCATGAAAGTGGGCTGGCCTTGGGCATACGGTCAAGGCTATCTAGGAGACAGGGGGAGTGCCACCGTCCTCGAATGCTGGGTCAGGCGGTCCGGGGCTGGCCTTGCTTAGCTGAAGCGGTCGTTGGCCGATTCTTCACCGGCCTGTCCAAGGCCCCATCGTGCTTGCTGCCCTTGCTAGCCTTGCCGGGTGTTCGACTCCCTTTCCGACCGGCTGGCCGCAACCTTCAAGTCCCTGCGCGGGAAAGGTCGCCTAGGTCCCGCCGATGTCGATGCCACCGTCCGGCAAATCCGCCGAGCCCTGTTGGATGCGGACGTGGCGGTGCCCGTGGTCCGCGAGTTCACGGGGCGCGTGCGCGAGCGGGCGCTCGGCGCCGAGGTCTCGGCCGCCCTCAACCCCGCCCAGCAGGTGGTGCAGATTGTCCACGAGGAATTGGTGGAGATCCTCGGCGGGCAGTCGCGGGGCCTGGCGGTCGCGAGGCGCCCGCCAACGGTGATCCTCCTGGCTGGTCTGCAGGGTTCGGGCAAGACCACCCTGGCCGGCAAACTCGGCCACTGGCTGCGCGAACAGGGGCACACGCCGCTGTTGGTGGCGGCGGACCTGCAACGCCCCGGCGCGGTCAAACAGCTTCAGATCGTGGGCGATGGCGCGGGCGTGCCCGTGTTCGCGCCCGAGCCGGGGGACGGCATCGGCGATCCCGTGGACGTTGCCCGCCGGGGCGTGGACGATGCCGTTGCCAAGCAATACGACACCGTGATCGTGGATACGGCCGGGCGCCTCGGCATCGAGGACGGGCTGATGCGTCAAGCCGCACAAATCCGCGAGGCGACAGACCCCGATGAGGTGCTGTTCGTCATCGACGCCATGATCGGTCAAGACGCGGTGACCACGGCAAACGCCTTCCTTGAGGGCGTCGGCTTCACGGGGGTGGTGCTGTCGAAGCTCGACGGCGATGCCCGCGGCGGGGCGGCCCTGTCCGTCTCTTCCGTGACCGGCCGGCCGATTCTGTTCGCATCCACGGGCGAGAAGGTGGGGGATTTCGAGCGTTTCCACCCCGACAGGATGGCATCGCGCATCCTCGACTTGGGTGACATGCTCACGCTGATCGAGCAGGCCCAGCGGGTGTTCGACGAGGAACAAGCCGCCCAGATGGCCGCCAAGCTGACCGGCGAGGACGATTTCACGCTCAACGATTTCCTGGAGCAGTTGCAGCAGGTCCGCAAGCTCGGCTCGATGCGCAAGCTCATCGGCATGATGCCGGGCGCGGGCCAGTATCGCGAGCAGCTCGACTCATTCGACGAGCGTGAGGTCACCCGCGTGGAGGCGATCATCCGCTCCATGACGCCCGCTGAGCGCGTCAACTCGAAACTGTTGAACGGTTCGCGCCGTTCGCGGATCGCCCGCGGATCGGGCACCACGGTGACCGAGGTCAACCAGCTAGTGCAGCGCTTTGACCAGGCTAAACAGATGATGCAGCAGGTGGCTCGGGGTCGGACCCCCACGCCGGGGATGGGCGGAAAGAAGTCCAAGGGCCGCATGGCCGCCCCGGCACGCCAAGGCAAGAAATCGCGCTCTGGCAATCCGGCGAAGCGCGCCGCGGAAGAGCGGGCCGCGGCTGCGGCCGCCGCCGCTCCGCCGCCGAAACCCGCCAAGGGTGCCGCTTTCGGCCTGGGTGGCCCTTCGGACGCGGACAGCCCAGGATTCGACCTGCCCCCTGGCTTGGGCGGTCTCTTCAAGGGACGATGACGTTCCCCCGCGACCCCGCCCAAACCAGCACGAGCGGTGGCGGCCCCCGTCGGTCACCCCTCGGCCTCCGAACGGACCCCGTGAGCGGCGCCCCCGGGGCATCACTCGACACGACCACAACACCCAACCCGAAAGTCAACCATCGTCGCAGGTCACAGCGTTACGTCTGACGTTATGTCCGAACCGTCGACTCTCCCTCATCACAGCGTCCGCCGCAGGCGGGCCGGGTGGCTAACCCGAACAGACCCCGTGAGCGGTCCCCGGGGCGTCACTTGACGCGACCACAACACACAACCCGAATAGATCCCGTGAGCGGCGCCCCCGGGGCATCACTCGACACGACCACAACACACAACCCGAACAGATCCCGGTGGGCGGAGACGACCCCCGGGGATGAGCTTTCCCGCTCGAAAAGCGGCTGCCCGTCGGCCCCGGCCCGCGGCGGCCGCCCCGGGTCGCGGCCGCCGCCCGGGGTCGCGGTGCCGCGTGCTCGCAAGGCATGGCACAATGGGGGGTTGTCCGCGCGGGCCGCCGGTCCCTCTCAACCGGTGGCGTGCGCCCATCCGAGCTTCGCGCAGGTCCCTCCCCACGGGAGTCGGCGCCTAAGCTCACACGCTTCGAACACGTAGGAGATTCCACACCAGTGGCTGTCAAGATTCGTCTCAAGCGCTTCGGCAAGATGCGCGCACCGTATTACAGGATCGTCGTGGTCGATTCCCGCGCCAAGAGGGATGGGCGCGTGATCGAGGAGATCGGGAAATACCACCCCACCGAGGATCCCAGCTATATCGAAATCGATTCCGACCGCGCGCAGTACTGGCTCTCGGTGGGTGCCCAACCCACTGAACCCGTGCTCAAACAGTTGAAGATCACCGGTGATTGGCAGAAGTTCAAGGGTTTGCCGGGGCAGGAAGGCACGCTAAGGCTTGCCCCCAAGCGGGCTGCTGCCTTGGCCGCTGCCGCCGCGGTGGAGGCCGCCGAGGCAGAGGCCCTTAAAGCGACTGTCGCCCAAGCAGAGGCCAAAGCTAAGGCCGATGCCGCGGCCAAGGAAGCCGCCGATGCCGCGGCCAAGGAAGCTGCCGCTGCCGCCGAAGCTGCCGAAGCTGTGGCCGCCGCCGAAACTGCCGAAGCAGTGGCCGCCGCCGAAGCCGCCGATGACGCTGCCACCGGCCAACCCGAGGACACACCCGAGGCGGTCGCCGCTGTTGAAGAGTCCGCACCAACCCCTTCGGAGAGCTAGCCCATGCTCACAGACGCACTCGAACACTTGGTGCGCGGCATCGTCGACCGTCCCGATGACGTGCGGGTCAAGGCCCGCCGCGGTCATCGAGGCGAGACTTTCGAAGTCCGCGTACACCCTGACGATCTGGGTCGGGTGATTGGCCGCGGGGGTCGGACCGCTCGGGCGTTGCGCACCGTCATGAATGCGCTGTCCCGTTCTGGTCCTGTCCGCGTGGACGTGGTCGACACTGACCGCCGCTGAAACCGCATTGAAGCTCGTAGTCGCTCGGATTGGGCGGCCGCACGGAATCCACGGCGAGGTGTCGTTGGACGTGCGCACCGATTCCCCAGGCGACCGCTTGGTCAGTGGCGCCCGTTTGGCCACGGACAGGGACGGCATCGTCCACCTCACAGTGAGTCGCGTACGCCACGACACCACCGGGTGGTTTGTGCGGTTCTCGGAGGTGGCTAGCAGGGAAGATGCGCTGGCCCTGCGAGGTGCTGCCCTTCTGGTGGACGATGACGGCCCCCCCGAACCCGACGCCTGGTACCCGCATCAGTTGCGCGGTCTGGCTGTGACGTTGCCGGACGGCTCGCCGGCGGGTGAGGTCTGCGGGCTGGTTCAGGGGCCGGCCCAGGATTGGCTTGAGGTGCGCGAGCCTTCAGGTGTGATCGCGTTGGTGCCGTTCGTGCGAGCGTTGGTGCCCGTGGTGGACGTTGCGGGCGGGCGGATCGTGGTCGATCCGCCGCCTGGGCTGCTGGAGGTGCGCCCATCTGACGAGGGCGGAAGTGAGGTGGACCGGCCGTGAGGATCGATGTGGTCTCGATCTTCCCGGAGTACCTGGACGTGCTGAAAGTCTCCCTGTTGGGCAAGGCGATCGAGTCCGGGATCCTCGATATACACGTCCACGACCTGCGGAAATGGACTCATGACGTGCATCGCTCGGTCGATGACGCGCCCTACGGGGGCGGCGCCGGGATGGTGATGACGGCCCCCGTGTGGGGCGAGGCGTTGGATGCACTCCTGGGGCAGGGCGAAGGGCACCTCGGTGGAGAGGTGGCCGGGGGGAGTGGGGCGGGGGATGGGCCATGGGTTGGGTTGGGGGTGCCCGACGGTGGCGTGGGCCGGGGCGGTGTGGGCCGGGGCGGGCCGGTAGACGGCGGTGGAGAGGTCGCCGGGGGCGGTGGGCCGTGGGTTGGGTTGAGGGGATCCGGTGGTGGCGTGGGCGGGGCCGGTGT
>JAIRXV010000040.1 GCA_031268115.1 Bifidobacteriaceae bacterium | reverse complement strand
ACCTCGCTCAGCATCTCCAGGTCGAAACCCACCGTGGTGCCATCCGCGTCCATCGAGTTGAGCAGGATCTCTCCGGCCCCCAGCGCAACGCCCCGCCGCGCCCATTCCACTGCGTCGATGGCCGTCCCACGCCGCCCGCCGTGCGTGGTCACCTGGTAGCCGGAGTCGGTTCGGACTCGTCCTTGGCAGCGCCGTGCGTCCACCGATAGCACCAGCACCTGGTTGCCGAATCGGTCCGCGATATCGCGGATCAGTTCGGGGCGGTCGATCGCCGCAGTGTTCACGCCGACCTTGTCCGCGCCCGCCCGCAGCAGCCGGTCCACGTCATCGGCTGACCGCACACCCCCGCCGACTGTCAACGGCACGAACACGCCGTCCGCCGCGCGTCCCACCACATCGACCATGGTTCCCCGCCCGGCCGCCGAGGCCGAGACGTCGAGGAAAGTCACCTCGTCCGCGCCCTCCGCGTCATAGCGCCGCGCCAGTTCCACTGGGTCGCCGGCGTCCCGCAGGTTCGCGAAGTTCACGCCCTTGACTACCCGGCCGTCCGCCACGTCGAGGCATGGGATCACACGGATCGCGACACTCATGGGTCCCCCTCTTCCTCTTCGTTTCGGGCCGCGGGGTCGCCGCCGCCCGCTTCCAGGCCTGCTATCAGCGCGTCTACACGGCCGTCTGCGGTCGCGAACGGGTCGAGCAAATCCACGGAAGCACGGTGCGGCTCGCCGAGTTTGAGGGTCACCCAATCGACGGAGTAGTCGGTTCCCGCAGTGCGCGCCGCCGCTATGAACCGTCCCCGCAGCGCCGCCCGGGTGTTCGCGGGAGGCTGGACGATGGCGGCCCTCACCTGCTCCTCTGTCACCACCTTGACTGCGGCGCCCGATTCTTCGAGCCGTTGGAGTAGCCCATCCGGTCCGATGTCGTGGTACGCCAATTCGAGCCGCGCGACGCGTGGGTCCAGCAGGGACGCGCCCGTGCGCTCCCGGTAGCGTTCGATCAGCCGTTTCTTGATCGCCCAGTCGAGTTCCCGTTCGATTTGCGCGAGGTTGCCCGAACGCAACGCCCCCACTGCCCTGCGCCACAGGTCAAGGACGGCGGCGTCTGTGGGGTGGGGGCCGGCATCGTCCGCTTGGTAGGTTTCGACGCAATCCAGGTAGGCCTCGACAATATCTGTGCCGCTCACTTCCCGTCCGTCCCGCAAAGCCACATTTCCGCTGCCGTGCGAGATGGAACGGATCGCGTGGGCGGGGCTGGCCAAATCCATTTGCGGCAAGGCCGCGCCCGCCTCGATGAGACGCAGCACCAGGTCCGTGGACCCAGCCTTGAGCAGTGTGGTTGCCTGGCACATTGAGGAATCTCCAACAATCACGTGCAGGCGCCGATAAAGCGCGCCGTCCGCCAGGGCCTCGTCCCTGGTGTTGATCATGGGGCGGGAGCGGGTGGTGGCGCTGGAGACGGATTCCCAGACGTGATCTGCCCGCTGGGAATAGACGTAACGGGCGCCGCGCGGCGAGGTCAGGATGTGTCCAGCGCCGGTCAAGACTTGGCGGGCCACGAGGAACGGGATCAGGCCGCGGTGCAACGTGGGGACTTGCGTGGAGCGGCGGACCGAATAGTTCTCGTGACAGCCGAACGAATTGCCGACGCTGTCCACGTTGTTCTTGAACAGGTGCAGCGCGCCCGGCGTGCCTGCGCCCGCTAAACGTTGTTGGGTGCGGGCCGCCATTTGCGCGAGGATTCGTTGGCCGGCCACGTCTTGGGCTATTAGGTCCGTCAGGGTGACGCATTCGGCGGTCGCGTATTCCGGATGGGAGCCGACATCCAGGTATAGGCGGGCCGCGTTGACCAGGAACACGTTGGAGCTGCGCCCCCAGGCCACCACGTCTTGAAACAGTTCGCGGGCCGCTTCCTCGGGGGTGAGCGCGCCCCCGGCCCAAGTCAGGCCGAACTCGGTTTCCAGGCCGAGGATGCGCCGGGTCGCCGCTGGGGCCGGTTTGCCGGGCGCAGACCGGGGGTCGGGTTGGGACGGAGGGTCGGGTTGGGTCACCACACGGTCGCCTTGGGCCAGACAGTCGGGTGCTGGACAGTCACCTTGGGTCACCGCACCGTCCCCTTGGGCGGGAGGGTCGGGTGCCGGTCGGTCGGGTTGGGTCACCGCCCGGTCACTTTGGGCCGGACAGTCGGGTGCTGGACGGTCGGGTTGGGTCACCGCACCGTCGCCTTGAGCCGCACTGTCGGGTTCGGCCGGTCGGTCGGGTTGGGTCACGGCGCTGTCGCCCTCGGTCGAACCGCCAGGCTGCGTCACGGCACCGTCAGCTTGGCGATTTCGGCGGGCGCCAGGCGGCGGAACGCGCGGCGTGGCGCTTGGCGGTCGAGCAATGCGGCTTCCAGGCCGTCCACCGCCGAGGGGTCGTGTTCGCCATCGGCGGGGCGGCGTAGCAGTGAGGTTGCGGATACGCGCAGCGCGTCGGCCAGGCTCGGTACGCCCCCGTCTCCCGCCAGGGCTGGGCGCAACGCGGCCGCCAACTCATCGGCATGGCCGCCGATGACGAGGAACGCGTCGGCTTCCCACACCGACCCGTCGAATCCGATCCGGAAGATTCGGTCCGCCTGCGGCTTGGCACCGACCTCAGCCAAAGCGATCTCCACCTCGAACGGTTTGGGTTGGGCGGTGAAGACCTCCCCCAAAGTCTCGGCGTATGCCCCCGCCAGGCCCCGGGCGTCCACGTCCACGCGATCATACGAGTATCCCCGCAGATCGGCGTAGCGCACCCCCGCGCGGCGCAGGGCCTCAAATTCGTTGTATTTGCCTACCCCCGCAAAGGCGATGCGATCATAGATTTCAGCGATTTTATGGAGGGATTGGGAGGCGTTTTGCGTGACCAGGAGGATTCCTTCGGCCACAACTGCCGCTACCACCGCTTTGCCCCGGGCAACACCGGCGCGCGCGAAGTCTGAGCGGTCTTTGGTCAGCTGCTCCGGGGACACGTAGAACGGAATGGTCACCGGGTCACCTCGTTGCGGCGCTGGGCGAATAGATCGGCCACTACCTGGCCCAACGCCGAGTCTGCGATGCGCTGGTAGCCCGCGGCGTCGACGCGGGCAACGACCGGCCAGATGGCGCGCCCCACGTCCGGTCCGGCGGTCGCGGCGTCATCGTCGGAAGCGTCGATGAGGGCAGCGATAGCGGTGGTCACCGCCGTGCTGGCGTCCTGGCCTGGATGCCACAGCTTCTTCAGCGATCCGCGCGCAAACACCGCCCCGGAGCCGATGGCGTAATACTCGCGTTCTTCATACCGCCCCCCAGTCACGTCATAGGAGAAGATGCGCGGGGCCGCCGCTGCCGCGTCCCAGCCGCCGAATACGGGTACCGCCGCGAGCCCTCGCATCGCCAACCCCAGGCTCCCGCGCACTAGCGTGGCCAGGCGGTTCGCTTTGCCGTTGAGGCTCAGGGCGTTGCCTTCGATCTTCTCGTAGTGTTCGAGTTCGAGTTGGAACAGGCGGACCAGTTCAATCGCCAGACCGGCAGTTCCGGCCACGCCGATGGCGGAGTGGGAGTCAGCCGGGTAGACCTTCTCGATCTCGCGACTCGCGATTTGGGTCCCGACCGTGGCCCGCCTATCCCCCGCCACAACCAGGCCCCCGCCGTAGGTCAAAGCGACCACCGTGGTGCCGGTTGGCGCGGCCGCAACGTCCACGGCCCGCCCATCTAGGGCCGCCGTCAAGGTCTCTGGGGCCGCGTGACGCACAAACTCAAGGAAGCTCGACCCGACTTCGAAGTAGCTGTCGGGGAACCTCATTGGCCACCCTTTTGCACGAATGAGCGGACGAACGCCTCGGCGTTGACTTCGAGCACGGCGTCGATATCGTCCAAGAGGGCATCCACGGCCGAATCGCGAGCTTGGGGCGCGGCGGGCCGCGGCGGGGTCTGATCGTCGTCGCCGTCTCGCGGCGGGGTGGGGCGGCGCTGAATCTGGGCCATATGGGCTGGACCTTTCTGTCCCGGGCAGTCTACTGAAGGCCCGCTGGGGCACCGGACCGGGGCGTGTCCGCGGTCACTTTTGGGGGGTAATACTCAGCGATTAGGGAGAAACACCCACTCGGAGCTTCTCGGTGGGAGAAATAGTCGATTTGGGGCGTTCGTCACACCCGTGGCGCGATCCCACAGGCCCCCGGCAGCCTCGGCGCGGCGCCGGCCCGACGCCGCCGCCCCTGCGCTAAGGCCCCTGTCCTCCCAGCGACGCCCTAGCGCAGGGCCCGACGCCTTCCGCGTGCTCCCGTGACCTCATCGTGACCTCGCCTAGTGCGCCGATTCACGACCGTTCACCCGTCCGATCCCGTCGAGACGCCCGCCCCGGACCGCTCGCACCGAGCGCTAGACACAGGCTCCGGGTCGGTTGGGCAGAGAGCCGTTCCGTGCCGCAGCGCCTCCCAGCTGCGGTGTGATTTGCGTCACCCAGGACCCTTCCGGCGGCACAGATCCCCCGCCAGGCGGCACCTTCAGGGTTGGTGTTTCTACGCAGTCGTCTTCAACGGTTCCGCGCAGATTTCAACTGGCCCAATCCCGAGCGGCTCCGATTTCTCGTCAGTGTTGCTACCTAGTTCTGGCGGGTCGCGCTTCTCTTTGACCTCGACCATCGCCTTTCGCCCCTCCGTACCGCCAGAGTATTTCTACGGCAAATCCGTCTTCGCGGGCCTCACGGGCCCTTGAGGGTTTCTACGCTACTTCGTCACCCTTGTGCTTCGCAGCTAGCTTATTCTGCGATGGCACGGACCGAGAGGTTCGTTGACATTGATACCTGAACGGAGTCGGGGGATTCCGCACCGGAGGCGATATCGCCGAGGCGCGGCCCGGTCCCGCGAAAGTACAAACGAGGCCAATGCGGCCAAGCCCTAGTGCGAATCGTCCCAAGGGGTCCGCCCCTGAAAGGCTCGGAGCGAGCGAAGGCAAGGCACACTAGCCCATTCCAGGCATCCGCCCGGCGTGGGTGGGCCGAGTGGGATCCGCCACTCAACCCCGAGACGGATCGATCAACCCCTAGCCACATAGAACGGACTACATACAAATGATGGATCGTATTTGGCGCTCGCAGCGCGAACAGGATCAGGGCTTCTCCCTGGTCGAGCTTTTAATCGTCATCATCATCATCGGAATCCTGGCCGCCATCGCGATTCCGCTCTTCCTCTCGCAACGCCAGAAGGCCTTTGACGCTTCCGTCAAGACCGATGTAGAGACCCTCGGCAAGGAAATGGCCACATGGTTTGTGGATAACGAGACCCCTCCAGCCGCCATCGCGATTACCGGCCAAACCTACACGTTTGACGGGGCAAAGGTCAGCAACCGGTCCCCCGGTGTCGTCAACGGCTCGGACGGAAGCAATACAGTCATCAGTCTGACGGGCAGCGACGGGACCGGAACCGCCGGTCGGGACGACTGGTGCGTCTCTTTGCGGCATCCCAATGGCACTGCGACCGGTAACACATGGAGCTACAACACCGCTGCTGGGTTGCTTCACGGGGCCTGTGCATAGCCACTACTAACACTCCCACTTCCTTAGTGTGGGTGGGTGTGCGCCGACAGCGGGTGAGGACGAGGACCCCTCACCCGCTGTCGCACCACAGTCCGCGGGGCCAAAACGCTTTACTCCAAGTCTTCACAGCGATGGCACCCCACCGGACGCATCGCCGGATTGCCGCAGAATTGGGTCCAGTTCCGCCAGTCCCCAAGGCGAGCCGGTCCGGCTTCCCCCAGTTTTCGTCCAATACCCCTGGAGGGGAAATGCGCCCCCTGAAGCGCCCCCAAGCTACTGCCCTAGGTCAGACCTTCGCGCTGAACCATCCAGCCCGCCGCACCTGTTACTGCCCCCCGCGTGGGTCCACGGGCACCACCGGACCCTCGCGGGCCTACTCCGCGACAGGACCCGTTGGTAGGGTGCCGCAATGACCCCCCTACTGCTCATCTTGGCCGGACTCTTCGGCCTAATCATCGGCTCCTTCCTCAACGTGGTCATTGCGCGCGTTCCCGAGGGCGCATCCCTTTGGCCCCGCTCGGCCTGCCCCCTATGCCACGCCCCAATCATGGCCGGGGACAACATCCCCGTGGTCTCCTGGCTGCGCCTACGGGGTCGGTGCCGATCCTGCCGGGCCCCCATCGCGTGGTCCTATCCCGCTGTTGAGGCCACAACCGCCGCGTTGTTCGTGGGCGTGATGGCCTGGCTGGGCGTTTCCTGGGCGCTGCCCGCATACCTCTATTTGGCGGCGATAGGCGTTGCCCTCACCGTCATCGACTGGCGTTTGGGACGCCTCCCAAACGCCATAGTCCTACCCTCCTACCCGGTTGTCGCGGCGCTGCTCACTTTGGCCTCGGCCATGACAGGCGATTGGGCCGCCCTTGGGCGCGCCGGCATCGGTGGAGCCGCGCTAGGCGCGTTCTACTGGATCGTCTGCCTGATCTCCCGGGGTATGGGCTGGGGCGATGCCAAACTGTCAGGACTGTTGGGGATGGGCCTGGCCTGGATCGGCTGGGGGGCGTTCGCAATCGGCTCACTGGCGCCCTTCGCCCTAGGAGCGGTGTTCGGTTTGGCCACAATGGTGCTGCGGCGCACGGGACGCGGCACTGCAATACCATTTGGCCCGTGGATGTGCGTGGGCGCCGCCCTAGGCTGCGCCTTCGGTTTGCCCCTGTGGAGCGTTTACCTGGAGGTGAGCGGCCTATGAGCCCCACCTCCCAAACCTTCCCCTACCCCTGCTTTGCGAACGGAGAAAACTGACATGGCCAGAGCCACGGCAACAGGATTGGATTTGGGCGCCACGCATGCGCGTGCCGCCGTGGTGGAGTATGAACGAACCAACCCCACCGGCTCGCCGCCCAAAGTCCTCAAGTTTGCCCAAGTCCCCCTGGACCCGGCGGCCATGAAGGACGGCGTGGTGGAGAACGCCCCACTGGTTTCCGATGCGATCCACCACCTGTTCAAGTCCAACCATCTGCCCGTCAAGAACGTTGTCCTTGGGCTGGGGGGCAGCCACGTCTCGGTGCGGGAGATCGAGTTGCCAAAGGCCCCCATAGATCAACTCCGGGCAAGCCTGAAGTACATGGTTCAAGATCAGCTCTCTATGCGGGTCGAAGACGCCATCCTCGACTTCTATCCCACCGATACCACGGACACCCAAGTCAGGGGCCTGCTCGTGGCGGCTCTCGCGGAGTCTGTCCAGCGCACGGTCGATACGGTGATCTCCGGCGGGGTCACACCCTCGCGAGTGGATTTGACCGCGTTTGCCCTCGCGCGGGGCCTGGCCCGCGGGCCCTACGGCCAAGGCGTGATCGGGATAGTCAACATGGGCGCCAGCGCTACCGATGTGGTGGTGCTGGCCGATGGCATCCCCCAAATGACCCGGACCCTGCCCTACGGCGGGGAGCTGGTGACCGAATCCGTGATGCGGGCCTGCTCGCTGCCGCACGGCGAGGCCGAGCGCATGAAGCTGGCGTTGGGCCTCAACCCGCCGCCAGCGGGCCACGAGGCGGCGCAGGCTGCCTCCGCCCAAATCCTGCGCCGAGCCCAGGCCCTGGTGGAGGCAGTGGGCCAGACCTTCGCCTACCACGTCCAACGCACCGGCCAACAGGTTGCCGGTGTGCTCGTGACCGGGCGGGCGGCCCTGTTGGGCGGCCTGGACCGCTACTTGGCCACCACGCTGCGGCTACCGATGGCGCGGGCAGCCATAGACCAGTTGGCCTCGTTGGAGGGCGCCTTGGCGGCCGGCATGGACGATGGCGTCCGCTCCGATCTCGCGGTCTGCACCGGATTGGCCTTTGGAGGTGCCAAATGAAGATGACCCTGCTCCCGCAACGCAAATCGACCGCGCAGGCCCCCCCGAACGCGATGGCTCCTGGCCCCATGGTGGCACCGTCTCTATTCCCAGGAGTCGATCTTCTACCCGCCAGCGTTGCCGCCCGCAACTCTCTACGCCGCTTGCAGGTGATGCTCGGCGCGGGCCTCGCGATTGTGGCAGTGGTGCTCGGGTTGGTGATGAGCGGAACCATTGTGGCCCGCGCCGCCGCCGAATCCAAGCTCGCCGCAACCGAGCAGCAGCAAGAGAGCCTCATCGTAGCGAAGGACAAATACGAAAACCTCACCATGGTTCTCAGCGAGGTTGATCGCACCCGGTTCGCCCTGCAAGAAGCGATGGGCTACGAAGTCGAGTGGAAGCCGCAGATTGTGGCGGTCTCGGGTATCGTTCCCGAAAAAGCGATAGTAACGGAAATACACATGAAGGCGATGGGTCCCAACCTGGCGCCCCCCCCCAATCCGAACGCGCTGGGCAGCCCGGGCATCGGCGAAATCACGTTCACCATTCTGACGCCAACCCTGCCGGACGCGGCGCAGTGGCTGGATTCGCTCAACAGCATCCCCGGGTACATGGATGCTACTTATACGACAGCTGAGTGGGCCACCCAGGTCGCGACCGGTGAGGAACAGCCAGAGACCAGCTACGAAGGCTGGTATGTCGTAGCCTCATCCGTTCAACTCAACATCGCCGTCTTGTCCCGCGATTTCATCTCAACAGACGAACCTGCCGCCATCGACACAACCGCTGGCGAACCGATGGATGAGGCCGCCGAGTCGGCCGAGGCGGCCGAACCCGCCGAGCCCGAGGAGGATCAATCGTGACAACCGGACGGTCAATGTGGATTACGTTCACAGTGCTCGCCGCCGTTGGCTTAGCGGCCCTGGTGATCGTGTTCGGGTGGGCACCCCAGAACGAGCGGATGGCGGAGGCCAACTCTGCCACCGCGCTGGTGGAGACCGAGAACGAGCAACTCGAAAACGAATTGCGGGAACTTGAGGCCCAGGCACAAAACCTGCCACAGTATGAGGCCGAATTGGCGTCGCTGCGGGGCCAATTCCCCACGTCTCTCGAATTGGCCAGCTTCACCCGCTACCTTTCGGGTCTGGCGGATCAGGCGGACCTGCGGGTGACCGCCATCGGAGTCAGTCCGCCTGTCTTGGTTACGGAAGTGCCGGAGTTCCCCGACGCACCAGACGGCACCAGGGCACCTGGGGTGCCGGCCCCCGTCGAGGGGCTTTACATGTATGCCATCAGCATGAGTGTCGAGGCCCCGCTTGCTCAGGCCGCAGACTTCGTCGAGGCACTTCAAGGCGAAGCCCAAGATACGCGCATGTTCCTCGCGTCCGAAGTGAGTTGGTCAATCAAAGAGGACGGATCCGCCGGCAATCCTGAGGACGGGGAGTCCGGGCAGACCGTGATCCAGGAGTTCAGTATCCAGGGTCTGACCTTCGCCCTTATACCGGCCGACCAGTTGCAGCGGCTGGAAGAAGAGGAGACCGAGGCTCCAGAGGGCGGCGAGGAGCCCGTGCAATGAGGGCACAGATCGCACCGCCGGGTGACAGGCCCGCTGCGGGCTCGATGTGTGGTGGCCACCGCCCCACATCCGCGGCCCGCGGCCTAGCACACTGGAACGTATGAGGGAGTTGTGCGAATGAAGAAGCCGCGCCCCCGCCGCCTGGGCGGCGGATCGGATCGAGGCACCTTGACGTGGTTTGCGGGCAAGGGTGCGCCGGAACCCGAACAGCTGCGCCAGCCGGTCTTCCAGGCCGATGTTGGCCAGGAGTTCGCTTCCCAGAGTGGATCTGAGCTTGAGGCCATCTTCGACCCGTCCTTCGCGCGCGCACCCCGGCAGATCCCGCAGTGGCCGCGAGACGATGCTCCCTCGGCCGGTCCGGGGGCCGCACCGCCTGGCGCCAGCGATGCCCCCGGTCCATGGGCGGCAAGCGTCCAGGTGGTAGGCGCCGCACCGGCGCTACCGCCCCCCGCGGTACCGCCCGCGCTGCCCGCTGTCCCCTCGGCGCAGCCTCAGGCGTCAGCCGCGCCGCCTGTCTACCAGCCCGCGGTCTACACCCCGGAGGTCGCTTCCACGCCCAAGCCAGAGCCACCAAGGCCAACTCCGGCTAAGGCGGCGCCACGAGACCTCGCGCCGCGAGACTTCGCAGCGGGCGTCCTGGCGGGACCCGGCGCAGCGGAACGCGGCGCGGCAGAACACGAGTTGGCCGCAAAGGTCGAGGTGGACGGACCCGTGTTGGCCACGAAGACCCAGGTGTCCGCCCGCGATGTGGCCGGAGCCCAGGTGGCACCGCCCCGCCGGGCAGGCGCCCCCAGCACCGGAACCCACCCGCACCTGGCTGAAGACCCCCGAGCGGGCGCCCTAGACGGTGACGCAGAAGCGCACCGCCGACCCGCCGCGGCCCCCCGCGCGGCCGACTACGTGGCGGACGCCCTGGCCATCACGGCCCGAAGGGACGCCGAGCTGGCCGACAAGGCGCGGCTGGTGCTGGACACGCTCAAGGCCGCAGCCGATTCGCCACAAGCCGTCGCGGACCTGTTCACCTTGGATCGGTTCATGGCCCAGTTGCGGCGAGGTGCCGCGGTCAGGGCCGTCATCGCCGGGCAGGAATTGCCCTACCCGTCCACGGGGCCCATGAGCCTATCGGACGCCGTTCGCAGCGCTTGCTCCGAGGCTGCCGAGACGGCCCCCATCGCGATCGATTTGAGAGACGATCCAGCGTTGGAGGCCGGCCCGGCCGCCGCGCTGGCCCACCTCATGGCCGAGATCTTGGACCACGAGGCGACGTTCTCAGAGCCAGGGCGGCCCATCGAAGTCACCAGCCGGCCCGGGGCGGAGGGCGTGACGCTGGTGGTGCGCCAGTGGGGCCCACCGCCATCGGACCAAGAGCTGGCCGCGATCAACGCCCTGCTGGGCGGGGACCAGCCCCCGGGCGGGAGGCCGCCGCAGGACGCCGCCACCTTCGGCCTTGAGGTGGCCGGGCTGCTGGCCGGGCGGATTGGCGCCGGTGTCCTGGCCTCGGCCGCGCAGGCGCCTAACGGGCAGTCCAGCGGCACCATAGTGGAGATTCGTTTGCCGGTTGCCTTGCTGGCAAGCAGGCAACGCTCCGTCCCCGACCCACCGCCCCCACCCATTCAGGCCCGCCCAGCGGTTACCCCGGCCGGATCCATTCCGGTGTTCACCCCTGCCCGGAACTTGGAGCGGCCGGCCCCGCCGGCCAGCCCGGAAACGTCGGCATTGGTTGCCCTCGATCAGGAAGTGGACGCGCCGAACCCGCCCGCCCGTAGGACCAGCGCCCAAACGGGCCTTGCCACCTTCGATCCGGCCCCGGCCGGCTATGACGGCGTGGCCGGGGAATACGACCCAACGGCGGCCCAGGCCGAGTTGGAACCGATGGTGGCCGATTCCAGCCCGCGCCCCATGCCCTCATATCGGCCGAGCTTGCGCGCCCAGGTCAATGGGCTCGTGACCGAGGCCTCCGCCGCAGTGTCTGGCGGCGACGAACCCAGCGTTGCGCAAACCCCTCCCGATGCGACCGCCACGTCCAACGAACCGGCTCCAGCGGCCCATGAGGCACCGCAGTTCGATCTCGCCGACACCTGCCAAGGCGCGTCCGGCCCAGCGGGCCCGGCCGCGCCAACGCCCGCGCCCTTCCCCGCTGCGGCACCGAGTCAACCGGCCGTGGAGTCGAGCCAACTAGCCCCGGCGCCGAGCCAACCCACAGCGGCGCCCGGCGCACCGGCCGTCCCCAACCCGATCGGCGCCCCGGCGCCTTCGGGTTTCCGCGCCCCCAGGGCCGGTGGATTGCCCCTATTCGGCGCCGCCCCTGCCACGAGTGCCCCACCGGCTGCACCCGAGCCGCCGCCTTTGGGGCCAACCTGGACCCCTCAGCCCGCGCCAACCCCCCAAACCGCGCCCGATCCGAACGGCTTCGCCGGGTTTGCGCCACGCGCCATCTACGAAACCGACGCCCGCGGCCAAGCCCTGGCAGAACTAAGCCACCTAGCCACTAGGGCAGACGGTGATGCCGCCCGCCCCCGCTCAAGCTCCCGCAACGGCGGCAAATTGAGCCCCGAGGCCGAACGTCTGCGCCAACGCCTGGCCCAGCTCGCTCCGCCATCGGCCCCAACCAATCCCCCGGAAGGTACCCCCCAATGACACAGACCGCCGATTCCGTACGCCGCAGGCCGGCCTCTTGGCCGCCCGAGCTGGCCTTCGTGCGAACCGACCGCACCGGACTGGTGACCGAGGCCAGCGAATCCCTCACCACCCTGCTCAAGACGCCCCATTCGAGCTTGATCGGCCATTCCTTTGCGGACTGGAGCGTCACCACTTGGCCCGCCGCGATAGACACCCAAGTGTTCCAGGCCGTCCGCGACGGCGAATCCTACGCCGGCTACCTGCCTTTGCGCCGCCCAGACGGAGCCGACGTGTGGACCTTCGCCATTGTCACTCCCGTTGCCAACGGCCTTCTGTTTGTCCACACCCCGCCCGCCGATCCGGCGGCACTGGACGAGGTCCGTGCGTTGTTCGATCACCTCGCCAAGGCCGAGGAGCGGGCCCGCAACGCAGGCGACCAGAGCGCCGAGGCCAAAGAGCAAGGGGCCAAGGCCGCCCAGGAGTTTTGGGCCACGTCCATCTGGTCCACCTACCCCGAGTTCATGGCCCCCGCCATGGTGGCTCAGGCCCGAGCCGTCAAACCGGCACCCCCGGTGCAGGGCGGGGCCGCGCCCGGCGAGGACCCAGTGATTGGGCTGGCCACCGCGATCGGTGCACTCGATGCTCAGGTGCGACCTCGACTGGAGCGAGCCGACACATTGAACCGGCTGGCCGAAACCCTCCGCGAGACCTCGTGGGGCGGAGCGGAAGTGATGGGGACCCTGGGAAGGATCGCCGCCGCCGCGATGGTCGGGTCCGCGGAGGTCGGAGACGCTGCCCCGGCCTTGGTTTCCACGGCCAAGGCCGCCGCCACCCTCGGTGCCGGCACGCTGACGCGGGTCCAGGCCCTACTGGCCGACGTGACCGAGGCCCGCGGCGCCGTGGGCCGTCTCGAAGCCCGACTCGCCACCGTGGCCGTCCACGGGGCGTTGGTCAGGGCAGCCGCCGATGCCGCGTGGCCCCCTGCCGATCCGGGCCCGGGCACCGTGCCGGCCGCGTGTGCCGTGGAATTGGCGCGCGTCTTGGTGTCCGGGATCGATGAACTCATCTCCAACCTCGCCAGCACCCGCGACATCCTCGCCCGCGTGCGCGAAGGCGCCGACGCGGCCGCCGAGGATGTTGCCCGGTTCCATGGCTTCATCAACTCCTGGCGCCTGCAAGTGCCCCGCTGGCACATCACCGAGCGCATTGAGGCCCACCTTGGCGTCATGGACGGGCGTCAACGCCTCGCCGCGGAACACGTGGCCCAGCTCCGCGAGCTGGCCGGAACCTGCCAAGAAGGCATCGAATACTGCGCGGCCGCGGGTCTGTTTGGACCCATGAACGCGATTGGCCACCTGGCCACCGCAACCCGCGGGCCCAAGGGACGCCATGCCGTTGCCACACCCCCTGACTTAGGAGCCCTTGCATGACAGGACAGCACTTGGGGGAGATCCTCCTGGAACGCGGGCTGGTTGGCCCGGATCAACTGTTGGCCGCCCTGGACGAACAGGCCAACACCGGCTGTTCGTTGGTCGAAGCACTGCTCGGGGCCGGCGCCATAACCGAAGACGACACCGTCAAAGTGCTCGCTGAGCAGGCCGGCCTGGAGTTTGTGGACCTAGACGAATACCCGGTGGACCGCGCAGCGACTTTGACGATCTCCACGGCCGTGGCCAAACACCACCGCATGTTGCCCATCGCGTTCGATGGCGATGCGCTGGTTGTGGCGATGGCCGAACCGGGTGACATCCTGGCCTTGGACGACGCCCAATCGATGTCCGGGCGCCCGGTGCGCCCGGTGGTGTGTCAGGCCGTCGCCCTGGACCGGGCGATCACGCGATGGATGCGCTCGGACGAAGAGATCGATCACCTGGGCCAGTCCATGGGCGATTCGTTTGTTCCCGAGGAAGCCGAATCGTCCCAAGTCGAGATCATCTCCGAAGATTCCCCGGTGGTGCGCTACGTCAACCTGCTTATATCGCAGGCCATATCGGATGGAGCCTCCGACATCCACCTGGAGCCAGCGGAACACGAGCTGCGCGTCAGGTACCGGATAGATGGCGTGCTCCACGAGGCCCAATCCGCGCCCAAATCCATCCAGTCCCAGGTCATCTCCCGCGTCAAGATACTTTCCGAGATGGACATCGCAGAGAGGCGCAAGCCCCAAGACGGCCGCATAACCGTGGCGGAAGACGGCAAGTCAATCGACTTGCGCGTAGCCAGTTTGCCCACGGTGTGGGGCGAGAAAATCGTCATGAGGGTGCTCGACACTCAGGGCGTCACGTTGAACCTGAAAGACCTCTCGTTCGAGGAATCCAACCTCACAATCTATGAGCAGTCCTTCCGCAAACCCTA
>JAIRXV010000407.1 GCA_031268115.1 Bifidobacteriaceae bacterium | reverse complement strand
ACCCCGGCCTCGGTGCGCGCCACCGTGTGCTCCCAATGGGCCGCCCTGAGGCCGTCCGCTGTGCGCACCGTCCAGCCGTCGGCTTCGAGGTGTGTCGCAATCTTCCCCTCCACCACCATCGGCTCAATCGCCAAGGTAACTCCGGCGTGCAGCTTCGGCCCGGAAGCCCGGGCAGCATAGTTCGGGACATCGGGGTCCATATGCATCTGGGTGCCGATGCCGTGACCCACGTAGTCTTCGAGCACCCCAAGCGACGGATCGGCCCGATGGACCGCGGCCTCAACCGCTGCCCCGATATCGCGTACCCGACTGCCCTGAGCCATCGCCGCGATGCCGGCCCACAACGCGCCGCGAGTCACCTCAATCAGGCGTTTGCCGGCATCGTCCACCTCGCCTATCGCCACCGTAATGGCCGCATCCCCGTGCCAACCCGCCAGCACGGCCCCACAATCGATGCTAACGATGTCGCCGCTCGCCAACGCGGTCTTGTCCGGGATGCCGTGGACCACGACATCGTTCACGGACACGCACAGGGTTGCGGGATAGCCGCCATAGCCGAGGAAAGAAGGGGTCGCCCCGGCGTCGCGAATTGCCTTCTCCGCGATCCGATCCAGCTCAGTTGGCGCCACTCCCGGGGCGGCAGCGGCCCGAACCGCATCGAGGGCGCGTGCCACCACCAAGCCAGCGGCACGCATCGAACGCAACTGATCTGGCGTCTTGGCTGGGATCGCTCGGACAAAGGAACGCATCGGGCGCGGCCCCAGTCTCAGTCGGACGGGGGGAGGCAGGCATTCCGCAACCGGCCGGCCACATCCTCGACGGCGCCATGGCCGTCAACCGAGGCCAGCTTGCCTCGATCGGCGTAGACCGCGGCGATGGGCTCCGTCGCTTTGCGATAGACGGCCAGCCGCTCCCGGATCACGGGTTCAGTATCGTCCGCGCGGCCTTCGATCTCCGCCCGGTGCAGCAGCCTCTCCACCACCCTGCCGTGATCGAGGGTCAATTCCACGGCCAAATCAAGCTCGATGCCGCGGGTCTGAAGCAGCGCGTCCAACTCCGTCACCTGTTCCAAGGTGCGCGGATAGCCGTCCAGGATAAAACCGTTCGCCGCGTCCGGCTGGGACAGGCGATCGGCCACCATGGCGTTGGTTATCTCGTCCGGCACGAGGTGGCCGGACGCCATGTAGGCCTCTGCCTTTTCGCCTAACGGCGTATGGCGCGCTAGGTTGTCGCGGAATATCGCCCCCGTCGAGATGGCCGGAACGCCCAACGCCTGCGCCAGACCGACCGCTTGCGTACCCTTGCCCGACCCGGGCGGCCCAAGCAGCACAACTCGCTTGGTCACCGCAGGAAACCTTCGTAGTGGCGCTGTTGCAGTTGCGACTCGATCTGCTTGACCGTGTCCAGACCGACACCCACGATGATCAACAGTGTGGTGCCACCGAATGGCAGGTTCGAGTTGACGTGGATGGCGATAAACAGAATCGACGGTATGAGCGCCACAATAGCCAAGTAGATCGATCCGGGCGTCGTAATGCGGTTGATGACGTAACCGAGATACTCGGCCGTTGGCCGCCCGGCACGGATCCCAGGGATGAAGCCGCCATACTTCTTCATGTTGTCCGCCACTTCGTCTGGGTTGAACGTGATGGACGTGTAGAAGAACGCGAAGAAGATCACCAGCACGGCGTACAGCACCAGGTAAAGCGGGGTGTTCTGGTTGAAATACAACCCCACCCACGCCTGCCAGCCGCCCGAACGGTCACCGAACTGCGATAGCATCGCCGGCAGCGACAGGATCGACGAGGCGAAGATCACGGGGATCACGCCAGACATGTTGATCTTGATCGGGATGTATGTGGAAGAACCGCCGAGGGTCCGCCTTCCCACCATCCGCTTGGCGTACTGCACGGGGATACGGCGTTGCGACTGCTCCACGAATGTGATCAGACCGATCACGGCGATGAAGACGATCAACACCACGACCGTGTTCGCGAGGCCGTTGCTGCCGCCGAAGATCGACCAGATCGAAGACGGGAAACCCGCCACGATCGACGTGAATATCAGCAAAGACATCCCGTTGCCCACGCCGTGCTCGGTGATCAGCTCCGCCATCCACATGATGGCCCCGGTTCCGGCCGTCATCGTCAGCACCATCAGCACCAGCATCCAAACGGACTGGTCGGGGATGATGTTCGATTCCGTGTTGCCGAACAGTGCGCCACTGCGGGCGGTTGTCAAAACCGTGGTGGACTGGAGCACGGCCAGCCCCAGCGTGAGGTAGCGCGTGTACTGGGTGAGCTTGGTCTGGCCAGCCTGGCCTTCCTTATGCAGCGTCTCAAACCGCGGAATCACCACCCGCAGCAGCTGCACGATGATGCTCGCCGTGATGTAGGGCATGATGCCAAGCGCGAAAATCGACAGTTGGCTCAGCCCACCCCCAGAGAACAGGTTGATCAACCCAAGGAGGTCGTTGTCCTCCAACGCGGCACTCGACGCGTTGTGGACCTCGTTGTAGTCGATCCCGGGTGTCGGCACCGCCGATCCGATTCGGAACAGCACCATGATCATCATGGTGAACAGCAGTTTCCGGCGAAGGTCAGGCGTTCGGAACGCCTTCGCGAAGGTGCTTAGCACGGCTCCTCCTCAGTGAATAGCCTCTTCCAGGCAGTCACCGGAGCCACAGCATTCAGGTTCGCTGGGCGCCCGGTGCCGGACCTCATGAGCTGACCGATCCCCCGGCCGCGACAATCTTGTCCTTGGCGGACCGCGAGA
This sequence comes from Bifidobacteriaceae bacterium, assembly GCA_031268115.1. Lineage (GTDB taxonomy): Bacteria > Actinomycetota > Actinomycetes > Actinomycetales > WQXJ01 > JAIRRT01. The sequence goes on along the minus strand of JAIRXV010000407.1, from coordinate 1,982 downwards.
ACGCGTCCACTTGGACGTCCACTTGGACGGCGATCTCGCCGTCGCCCAACACCTTGACTAGCCGACGAGCGCGCACGGCACCCCTGGCCACCAAGCCCTCGACGGTGACCTCCCCGCCGTCCGGGAAGAGTTCTGCCAACCTTCCCACGTTCACCACTTCGTACTCGGTGCGGAACGGGTTCTTGAAGCCGCGCAGCTTGGGTAGGCGCATGTGAAGCGGCATTTGGCCGCCTTCCAAACGCGCCGGGGTGTTCTTGCGCGCTTTCGTGCCCTTGGTGCCGCGCCCAGCGGTCTTGCCTTTGGATCCTTCGCCTCGCCCAACCCGTTGGCGCGGGCGATTGGCACCGGGAACTGGGCGCAGGTGATGCACTTTGAGCACCGATGTTTCGCGCTGGGTCACCGGTTCCACCGGCGCCTCTTCTTCCTGCGCCTTGGGCTCTTGAGTCTTTTCGGTGGCCATCTCAGCCGATCTCCTCCACAGTGACCAAGTGGGACACTGTGCGGACCATACCGCGAATCTCGGGCCGGTCCTGCTTGACCACAGTGTCGCCAATGTGCTTTAGGCCGAGGGTCCGCAAGGTCGCCCGCTGGTTGGGCTTACCCCCGATCCCGGACTTGACTTGCTTGACCAGCAATTGCTTGGCCATCATGCCCCCTTTCGAGCCTCGGCTTGGGCGCGCAGCAGCGCAGCCGGTACCACGTGTTCGGTCGGCAAACCGCGTCGCCTCGCGACCGCCTCTGGCTCTTCTAAAGAGCGCAGGGCAGTCACTGTCGCATGGACGATGTTGATGGCGTTGGACGATCCGAGGGACTTGGACAAGGCGTCGTGAATACCGGCACATTCCAGCACCGCGCGGACCGGACCGCCAGCGATGACGCCCGTGCCCGGCGATGCGGGACGCAGCAAGACGACACCCGCAGCGGCCTCCCCCTGGATGGGGTGGGGGATCGTGCCCCGGATGCGGGGAACCTTGAAGAACGACTTCTTCGCTTCCTCAACCCCTTTCGCGATTGCCGCGGGCACCTCCTTCGCCTTGCCGTAGCCCACGCCGACAGTTCCATCGCCATCGCCTACAACGACCAGTGCCGTGAAGGAGAAACGACGACCGCCCTTGACTACTTTTGCCACCCGGTTGATGGCAACTACCCGCTCAAGGAACTGTGAGCGGTCATCGCCGTCCCGGCCGCCGCGCCGGCCCGAGTCGCGCCGGGAGTCGCGCCCGCCACCGCTGCGTTCGGAGCGCTCGCCCCGATCCGAGCGCTCGCCGCGCCCTCCTTGATCGGTGCCGGAGGACCCGGTGCCGCGTGCCGTTGCTGCCGCCATCAGAGGATCTGCCTTCCTGGGTTTGTGCTTGGGAGAATCACAGGCTCAGACCACCTTCTCGCGCGCCATCGGCCACTGCGGCCACGCGCCCGTGGTATTTGTTGCCGCCGCGGTCGAAAACCACCGAATCGATTCCCGCGGCCTTGGCGCGTTCGGCCACCAACTCCCCCACCTTGCGCGCCTTGGCCGTCTTGTTGCCCGGGTCGGCCCGCAAGGCGACCTCCAACGTCGAAGCCGAGACCAGGGTGTGGCCCACGGCATCGTCCACGAGTTGCGCCACCATGTGCCGCGAGGATCGGGTGACCACAAGCCGGGGCCGCTCGGCCGAACCGCGGATCTTCTTGCGCACCCGCAGGTGACGGTGAGCGCGACTGCTGCTGCGCGTCTTGGTTGCCATGGTCACTTACCAGCCTTTCCGACCTTGCGGCGGACCTTTTCGCCGGAATAGCGCACGCCTTTGCCTTTGTATGGTTCGGGTTTGCGCAGCTTCCGGATGTTAGCGGCCACCTCGCCCACCTGTTGCTTGTCGATCCCGGACACGGTCAGGCGGGTTCGAGCCTCGACCGTGAAGGTTATGCCCTCTGGCGGGCTGATCACAATCGGGTGGGAGTACCCAAGCGCGAATTCGAGGTCCGTGCCCTTTGCGACCACACCGTAG
>JAIRXV010000396.1 GCA_031268115.1 Bifidobacteriaceae bacterium | reverse complement strand
CACACGCGGGTCACGTTACCGCGTGACCCGCTGCCCGAGACGGGGCGGGGAACCTTGGCGTCGATACGCCGGTCCCGTCCGGGTCGGCATTGGACCGGACGGGACCGGCGTATCGCGCTGGGTCGGTGCTACTTGATTTTGGCCGTTCGTTTGGATGTCTTGACCACTGTCGTGTAGCCGGCCTTCTTGGCGGTTACTTTGACGCGGATGGTCTTGCCAACCCACGCTGAGCGCACCTTGAGTACTGATGTGGTGGCCCCTTTGATGGCCTTGCCGCTCACATACCAGCGGTAGGAAACGTCCACGCCCTTATCCCAGGTCCCTGCCTTGGCGCGCAGCTTGGCGCCGGACTTGGCCTTACCCGAGATCTTCGGGACCGGCTTCTTGGCGAGTTGGCCCGCGGCGACTTTGGCGCCGATCGGAGAAATCTGCTGCCACGTCGAGGTGCCTTTGACTCCTGTCACTTGGACCTGGATCGTCTTGCCCTTTAGGGTCGCGGTCAAGGCGAGGCTTTGACTTTGGGCACCTGCGATCGGCTGGCCGTCGGCTAGCCACTGATAAGTCAGCGTCGTCCCGGTGGGCCACGGTGTTCCGCTGGCCGTGAGTGTCTCTCCGACGCGCGCCACTCCTAGCAATGCGGGAATGCCGGGCTGTTCGGGTTGGACCTCCGCTGGACCGGGAACCCCAAGTGGAGGCGGTGATGCCTCAGTGTCGGGCTTCGTGATCGGTTCCGATGGCGCAGCTACTGGACCTATATCCAGCGTGTAGTCGAAGTGGTACTCGAACGCGGTAAGCGGGGCCTCTGGGGCAGATCGAATGCCTTGAGGTAGACCCAGCACTTCTCGATGGGCGCCGAGGATGATGCTCAAACGCTGCTCCGCAGCCGAATCCGGAAGGCGCACGGCCGCGCCGGTGCCTATCGATGTCCCGTCGAGTTTCCACGTCACCGTATCGACTCGAACGGCTTCTGGCCAGGCACCAGTGTTTACCGAAACTGTCGTTCCCGCGACGATGGCGGCGGGACTGACTGTGGGTAGAGTCACCGGGGCGGGCGGTTTGGCTCCGGGAACGCCAATGGAGATCACAAGGTCTGTGCGTTCCGGCGGCACATCCATGGCCTGGGTTTCCACCGTGGCGGAGCCTGGTTTTTCGACGCGGATCTTGTATGTGCCGTCGATGACGTTCCAGTTGAACCTGCCATTAGAGGTTGTCACCCAAGGGTTGACCCGGTTCGACAAGTCCATGACAGCCGAGCCGGCGGGAACTTCTTCGAAGACACCCAGGACCTCGTCCTCGCGAAGCAGCGTGACAGTCGCGCCCTGAACCGGTGTGCCGAACTGGTCGACCACAACGCCGCTCGGATCGATGTAGATGGCGAACTCGCCGGCGTTAGTGGGAGCGCCGCCCGGGCAAACGATGACGTAGGAGATCAGGCCGGTTCCGTGCTGCGGGTACAACTCGTCGACGGTCGCGGAATAAGTGCCCGCTGGTCCTTCTTTCAACGGTCCGGTTGCGGTGAACGACCCGACGGTCAACGTCCATTCAGCCGTTGCGCGCACGCACTGATTCGTCACAATGATTTCGAAAGGCTCCATGTAGTGGACGGTCGGAATGCCCGTGTCAATCGAACCCCAAGGTGAGATGACCGTTACATCGCCCGAGGTGGGAAGCGCGGGAGGGCGCCTCAAGGCCACGTCCGCGGTGGTGAGTGTGGCCGTGGCGACCGTTTGTGTCGTGTAACCGGGGTAGTAGTCGCCGCCTGAAATCTCAAGTTCGTATTCGCCGGCCCGTACGATTGGCAGAAGGAAATCGCCGTCGGCGTTCGTGCTGCCCCAGTAGGTGCGTGCCCCGCTTGTGGCCCGCACCGTGAGATTCGCTACCGGATCGCCGGTTACGCTGTCCGTGACTTGGCCGCCAAGTGAACCGAACGTCACCGCGTGGTCTGCGTTGCGGACTTCGAAGACGAACCGGCCGGGGTGGACCGAGCCCGAGGCCTGCGATATCAGTCCTTTTGGTCCGCCGTTCACCAGTGCGCCGACCTCACCGGTGCCGTCGATGGTGAAGTCTGTCCCCGGTTCAGACGAACCGTTGGAGTGGAAAGCCCCAGGCCCAACCTCTTTGTCTCCGGCCGGACCGCCAGTTGGGTCGCGTGAATACACGACGGACTTGTCCCATTCGATGGAATCGTAGTTGAACACGATGTCGAAATCCCCATCGGCCCTTCCCGATGTGCCCGTACGCGATGTCAGGAGCAGCTGGAATGTGTTCGCCGCGGCTGAAGGATAATCGGCTGAAGCGATGCCAGCCCAAACAACACACAGTGTCTTGCCGTCTTCGGACTGTCCCCACGTGACGCTGCTTCCCGGCGCTGCATTTGTGGCATCTGCCAGGAACGGTACGGCCATTGGCGTGACCGCTCCTGCGTTAGGCGACACCGTTGCGGTGGGAGTGGCGCCGGCTTGCCAATCGCTGTTCCGCAAGAACGCCGAGCTGTACAGCACGTCGAAATCGTAGGTGGTTGGATCGAAACCAACGTAGGGGCTAAACAATAGCGCGCCGTTTTCTGAAATGAAAACCTTGTCGAAGGTGACCGGGTTGTCATAGTTGTCTGAATAGTAAGTTCCCGTAAAGCCAAGGTTTATCTCTGGCGACCATACGTCATCGCCGAGCGGCAGAGCGTTTGCGCCGCAGTACTCCAATGGTTGACCCGCCACCGTTCCTACTGTGTCGGGCAGTCCGGCAGTACCAATCGCGCCAGACATGGGTATCGCGCTGGAAATCAATCCGAGCGACAAAGTGGCCAGGGCGGCGACGGCCACCCTGGGGGGCACGCGTTTCATTGCACTGATGTTACTTAGCACCGATATCAGGGCCTTTCTAAGTAAATCGAATGAGGGATCCACGCCCTTCTTTGTAGGTCGGAATCGCGAACCCCTCGGCGGTCGGATGACCAACGCCACCGTCACGGTACCGGGGTTGGGGCGAGCGGGCAACCCATTCGACCGTATAACTACCCAGAGGCTTGGACTTTTCGACGTCGGTCGGATGAACGCGTTCCGGTCCGAGCCGGCGGTTGGGGTCGCTACCTCGGTGGGGCCGGCCGTCCATGCTGGTTGGCCCCGGCGCAAGTCAACGTTCCACGCATCGCAAGGCGGCGATGGCCAACTCGGGTTTCCCAGTGCGGCCCTGCCGCCCCCGGGTGCCGCCACGCGTTGCGGGCCGGACGGGACCGGGTGCCGCCACGCGTTGCGGCCCTGCCGCCCCCGGGTGCCGCCACGCGCTGTGGGCCGGACGGGACCGGGTGCCGCCACGCGTTGCGGCACTGCCGCCCCCGGGTGCCGCCACGCGCTGTGGGCCGGACGGGACCGGGTGTCGCCACGCGTTGCGGCACTGCCGCCCCCGGGTGCCGCCACGCGCTGTGGGCCGGACGGGACCGGGTGCCGCCACACCGCCTATGCTTCGCCACGTGGCACCGCTTCAATTCGACGGCGAGTTGACGGCCTATCCCTACTCAATTGCCCTGGCGACGCGGTTTCGCGGGATCGATGTGCGCGAAGGCATGATCATCCACGGCCCAGCCGGGTACGCGGAGTTTTCGCCGTTTTGGGATTACGGATCCGAACAGTGCGTACCTTGGCTCAAGGCCGCAATTGAGGCCGCGACCGCCGCTCCTCCGCCCGGAAGGCGAGCCAGCATACCCGTCAACGCGACCGTGCCGGCGGTGGTGTCCGAGGTGGCGGCCGGCATAGTCCGCGAATCCGGTGGCTGCCAAACCGTCAAAGTGAAGGTGGCTGGCCCCGGGGATTGTCTGGAGAGTGAGCAGAACCGCGTGGCGGCGGTGCGCGAGGCGCTGGGGCCGGGCGGCGCCATCCGGATCGATGCCAACGGCGCGTGGGACACGGATACGGCAGTGGCGCGGCTGGAAAGGTTGGATCGCGCCGCCAACGGCCTGCAATACGCGGAGCAGCCCTGCCGGACGGTGGCCGAGTTGGCTGAGGTTCGTAGGCGCAGTCGCGTGCCCATCGCGGCGGACGAATCGATTCGCTGTGCCGCCGATCCCTTGGAGGTTGTGCGCCGCCGTGCCGCCGATGTTGTGGTGCTCAAGGTTCAGCCCATTGGCGGGGTGCGAGCGTGTTTGGAGTTGGCGGAGCGGGTTGATGTGCCCGTCGTGGTGTCGAGCGCCTTGGAGACATCAGTTGGGTTGGGAACGGGTTTGGCGCTCGCGGCGGCGTT
>JAIRXV010000312.1 GCA_031268115.1 Bifidobacteriaceae bacterium | reverse complement strand
CTGGTGAGGGGAATGCGGCGGGTGGGACTGGTGAGACGGGCGTGCCGAGTGGGACTGGTGAGACGGGCGTGGCGGGTGGGACTGGTGAGACGGAAGGTGTCAGCGAGGCCGGCGGCAGCGGCGAAGCTGGCGGAGTGTGTTCACCGGGTGGACCACAGAGGTCCGGAGACTGGGCCTCAGCACAGGTGAGGGGTCGGTCCGCTCGATCTGCCGGGAGGGACCCGGCCGGAGAGGAACCGCTGTTCTGCGTCTGATCGCCGATCGCGCGCTCTCCGATGGCGGCGACATCGGCAAGCGTCAACCTGTCCGGCAGGGCAGGCAGCCAGGGGGGCGCGGCGGGCGGGCAACCCAACGCCTCAGCGAATGCCCCCAAGGCTCGCGCGACCTGCTCTCGCGATGCGATTGGACCTGGAGCGGGGGCATCCCAACTGTCGGGCCAGGTACGTGGGCATGGCGCGGCGGGCGCGGGACTGGTGGCCAGCAATGCGCGCAGAGCGCGGCGCGGGCGTCCAGACGTCGCAAGTAAGCAGGTGCCGGGCAGGTCGGGATCTATGCGCGCGGCATCGGCGGCGTCTATGACATCCATCGAATCGGCGTCTGTGGCGACCCGAAAACACAGGCGGGAAGCGAGGTTGGCGCGCAAATGCGCGGACACCGCACCGGCGGGCCGCTGTGTCGCCAGCACCAGATGCATCCCAAGCGAGCGGCCCTGCGCAGCCAGGCGCTCAAGCCGCGAAGTCGCATCGGGTAGAACCTCGATCAGGTTGCGGAACTCGTCCACCACCACCAAGATGCGAGGCGGGCGTTCGCTGGGCGCCAGATCGGTGACCGCTTCCAGTCCGCGATCAGCGAGGATGCGCTCGCGGCGGGTCAACTCGGCCGCAAGTGCAACGATGGCGCGGCGGGAGCGCTCCGCGTCCAGGTCCGTCACTACACCCGCCAGGTGCGGCAAACTGTGCAGGTCGGAGAATGTGGCGCCGCCTTTGTGGTCGATTCCTAGGATCACTAGATCGCCCGGCGCGCTGGCCACCGCGCCCCCCAGCATCAGCGCGCGCCGGAATTCGGATTTTCCAGACCCCGTGGCTCCAGCAACAAGGAGGTGCGGGCCGTCGCTGGGCAGATCAAGCCACACGAGGCTGCCATCCGCCCCCACTCCGATGGGCACTCGCAGGCTGCTCGCCGCCCAGCGTTGCGCAGTGGTTTTCAGAGGCAGAGCAGCGACGATGTCGCGCACCGGGCCGGTCGCATCCCTCCTACCGGCAAGGCGCCTGGCCAGGGCGTCCGCCGCCGCATCGCCCACGGGCAGAACCACGGCGTGTGGACCGCCGTCCACCCGCGTTGCCAGCAGCCCCAGCGAGGCGGGATGGGCCTCGATCCGCATCGCCCCGGGAGGCGGCGGCCCGGCGAGGATGAGGTGGAGGGAGGGTCCGGCATCGGCGGCGAGGGTCTCGGTTGGAGCTTCGAGATGGACGATGGCGGTCACCTCCGGCCGCTGCGGGTTCAACCATCGAGTCCAGGCCCACTGCGCCGTGGCCGGGCAAACCCTTACGCCCACCGCGCCCGGCCGTCTGACCAGCGTCTCCGAGAGGAGCCAAGTACGAACGAGGTCGGCGGCAGCGCCGGGATCTGGGCCCACATGCACGATCTGACCCGGTTCGGCCACAACCGGGAACGGCGCGAGGGCGAGGCCAGAACGCGCGGGCCCACCCTCGGGGGTCTCGGCGTCGATGACGCCCGCACCATCCATGTCGATGACGCTGACCCGTTTGCGTTGCCGCGCGAGCGCCGGCCCCAAGTAGCCGAGGACGCCCAGCAGCGGCAGCATCGCAAACACCGGGTTGCGGGTGACGGCAATCATTACGCCGCCGATGGCGAGCGCGCCCACCACGGGGACAAGCAACTCACGTAGGCGTGCCCCCGGGGAACGGCTCGCCCGCGGGTCGGGTTGGGTGACGGGCGGTGGAGTCCAAGGCGGCTGGGTGGTCGGCGCTGACACAGCTATCGGGTCGGGTTCGGTCGAGTGCGTCCAGGTGGGCTCGCTGTTTGGTCTCGGCCGCAATTGCCACAGCCGACCACCGGACGTGACAAGGGCAAACGGACGCAGACGAGTCCAGCGCCGAGGTGAGCGGCGCCATCGTACGCGGATCGCCGGATGAGCCAGGCGGGACTTGCGCGGACGGGCGGCGAGCGGGGTGCCCGTCCACACCGAGTGCCCGGCGCGAGGCATGATCCAGGGGCGTAAGTCCGAATCCGTGCGGGCGGCAACGGGCGGCGCGAGGGACGTAGAGGTGCTGGAGAGAGCGGTGACTGGAGCGGTGGTGAGGGTCGTGGTGAAAGGGACCGCGGCAGGCGCGTTCGGCGAATCGAGCAGCACCCAAACCCATGGTCCTCGCGAGTCAGTGGGGGCGGGCCGCGGGGTGGTCGAGACGATGGCACCGGGTCTCAGGTGCGCGGCCCCAAGGCGGTCGGCGGGCCGGACGGGTGCGGCCCCGGCGTAAAAGGTGCGGCATTCGGTGAGGCATTCGCCGGGGGTTGGGTTAGGCGAGTGTGGGGACGGTCGCGGTGGGCGTAGTGCGGGGTGTCGCGGTGGGAGAGCGGGGGGGGGGTGGGGGGG
>JAIRXV010000224.1 GCA_031268115.1 Bifidobacteriaceae bacterium | reverse complement strand
CAGGGTTTGGAACAGCCGGACATCGGAGTCGGTGATGTGGGCCCCGAACAAGTAGCGCCGGGTGGCGAGGCGGAAGTCCAGATCGGTCAGCCGGGCGTAGAACACGTCGAATGCGGTGCGGGCGGCGGCTTCGGTGCGGGCAAAGATCACCTTGTATGTGCCGTTGTTGACATCGTCGAAGATCTGCTGGTTGAGCAGGTCGATTGCTTGGCGTAGCGCCTCGGGGTACAGGTTGGGGGCGTCGGGGGCGTGGTGCGCGGCCCAGGCGACCTCCCAATCTTGGGGTAGCACGTGGTAATCGTTGGACACGACTTTGCCGGTTTGCCGGTCGATGACGCTGGGCGATGTCGCCCTTCCCTGGAAGGACGGATCGGTCAGCCTGTAGAAATCGTCTAGGTGGTCGAAACCGAACTGGGCGCGCAGATCGTTGTCGTGTTCGGCTAGGACCCAGCCGTTCTCGTCTTTCCCCGTCAGCAGATAGAACGGCACGGCTTGGCTGAGCCCGAGCAGTCGCAGCAGGATGTTTTGGCGCCGCGCCCAGCCGCAGCTGAGCGATCCGAGGATGAAATAGCGCCCTGGCTCCACGGGTGCTTGATCGGCCCCCGGGCCGAACCGCGTACGGAACCAGTTGCCTTGGCGGATGAATGCGCCGTCATCGTTCACTTCGGGGTGGGTAAGGCCGCGTGCGGGCGGCCCGGCGGATGGGACCTGACGGAAGTCGGTTTCGAGCTTTGGGGTTAGGGCGTTGGTCAATGTCATGGCGGTGATGCTTTCTGTCGTTTTCGGTTAGTGGTTGGACGATGGCGTAGCGCGGGTGGTGGGTGCGTCCCAGTCGACCAGGGGCCCGGCGGGCGCGATTCGCGAGGGGGTGAAGCTGGCCGCGTAGCCTTCGGCGTATCGGCGCAGCCGGGTGGTTTGGCGGAAATCGGGCTGTTGGTAGAGGTGGCGCGCGTAGTCCCACAGATTGGGGTAGTCAACGAGCCAGCGCAGGTTCGCTTTGAACGTGATGGCGTAGGCAACGTCGAAGCGGGCGAGTGTCGGGTAGAGGTGGATGTCGGCAAGGGTTAGGCGGTCGCCAAAAAGGTAACGGCGGGTTTCCAGGCGCGAATCGAGTAGATCCAGCGCCCCGAATAGTTCTTTCACTGCTTGGTCGTAGGTCGCTTGAGTGCGGGCCGTCCCGGTGCGATAGACGCCGTTGTTGACGGTTTGGTAGATCAGTTCGATGAGGGCGTCGATGTCTGGCCTAAGGTCCGGCGGATACAGGTCGATGTCGCGGGTCGCCCACGGGTCGAATTGGGTGGCTAGATCGTAGGAGATGGTGGGGAAGTAGTTGGCCACGATTCGCCGTGTCTTGGTGTCCCATAGGACGGGGACGGAAATGTGACCGTCATAGCCCGGTTCGGTGGCCTCATAGGCTTCGCTTAGGTATTGGAAGTGGTTGTATGGGTCGAGCGTCAGGTCTTCGCCTTCGCGGAAAGCCCAACCGCGCCCGTCGCGCTCGTAGTCGACCACACCCAGACCGATGGCGCCAGTCAGCCCTTTGAGTCGCGTCACCAGCACTTGGCGGTGCGCCCACGGGCAGCCGAGTGCGACATAGAGGACGTATCGGCCCGGTTCGGGCGGAAACGGTCCGTCGGGGGAGATTCGGGCATTGAATGGATAGATGGTCAGCGGCCGGTTGTCGGCCCGCGTGCCGGGAGCGCTTTGGCCGGTGGTCAGCGGCCGCCTGCCGCCCGTGTAGGGACCATAAGTCTCCAGGTCGAGCGGGCCCGCGGCGGGTGGCGGTCCGGGCAGGGTTGGCGGAAGATGGACGATGGCGTCGGCGCGGGCCGTTGTCGCAGATGGCATTGTGGTTTTCGCTTCCTATCGCTGGGTTGGGGCATCCCAGTCCGCGATCAACCCGATGGGGACGATGCGATGGGGGTTGAGATGGTCGTGGGTGATGTAGTAATGGCGTTTGATGTGGTCGAACTTTGTGGTCTCGCTGAAAGCCGGGATTCGGTAGAGGAAGCGGGCGTAATCCCACAGGTTGGGGTAATCGACCAGGCGGCGCAGATTGGTGCGGAAATGGGTGACGTACACGGCGTCGAAGCGGGCCAGCGTGACCCAAAGGCGAATGTCAGCTTCGGTGAGGCGGTCGCCGAACAGGTGCGTCCTGCCGGCCAGGCGCTCCTCCAACTCGTCTAGCGTGGCGAACAGGGCCGCGATGGCCCGGTCGTAGGCGCCCTGATTGCGTGCACCTCCCGCTTTGTAGACGCCGTTGTTCACCGTGTCGTACACCTTGGCGTTGAGGGCGTCGATCTCCGGGCGCAGTTCTTGTGGGTACAAGTCCAGATCGGGGTTGTCAGCCCAAGCGTTGAATTGCCCGCCCAGGTCGAGGGAGATGTCCGGGAAGTTGTTGGAGACGATGCGCTGGGAGACGGTATCCCACAGCACCGGCACCGAAATGTGACCCGGGTAGCCGGGGCTGGTCGCCTCATAGGCTTCGCGCAGAAACGTGAACCCGTTGAAGTGGTCGAGCGTTAAGTCTGGCCCCTCGCGAAACGCCCACCCCCGACCGTCTCGAACCGGATCGACCACCGCCACCGGGATGGCGGCCTGAAGCCCTTTCAGTTCGCGGACGATGAGTTGGCGCTGCGCCCACGGGCAGGCATAGGAGACGTAGAGCACGTAACGCTGGAATGCGGGAGGGAAATCCCCGCCGGCGGCGATCCGCCCCTGGAACGGGTAAGGCGGGCGGATGACATCGCCTTGCGGCGTGTAACGGAACAGCCGCGACCCGCCGGGTCCCGCGGATCCTCCAGGTTTGGCGGGCGCGCCAGATCCCCCGGGCGCGCCAGGTTTGGCGGACAGCCCGGCGATCGCGGACGGGTAGGCGTCGAAGTCGACGCGGGTGGCGATGGGTGCTTGGGTTAGCACGGTCAAGCTCATGATCGAATGCCTTTCTCTTATCCAAGGTCTAAGTACGGACCTAAGGGCCTTCCGGTCGGTTTCACGCAGGTTTGGCGACCGGTTTCACGCAGGTTTGGCGACGTTGTAGGAACTCCAGTTGCTGCCCCGTGCCGGGTCGAAGAGAAAGCCGGTGTTTTGGGGAGTCGAGGCGTAGGAGTTGCGCAGCACGTAGAGGGGAAGGACATAGGACTGTTCCTCCAACACGTAATGCTGGAACTCGTTGTAGGCGTCCCGGCGGACATCCAGGTCGAAGCTCTGTTGGCCAATCGCAATCAGTTCGTCCACTTTGGGGTCATCGATCTGACCGAGGTTGATGAAGCCAACGGCCGGGTCGGAATCGTATTGGACCGCGAGAGCCGATGCGACATCGCCCGTATTGAGCGAGTTATCCCAGGCCACATAGTCGTTGGACTCGCGCCGTTCGGACCATGTGCCCGAGTCGACGGATTGCCAGGTGTAGTCGATTTCCAGCGACTGCTTGACGGCATCGGCGATGGCCTGGTTGAGAATGTCGCGCGAATCGCGTACGAAACGCGAATTGGAGAACAGCGGGATGGCCAGCCGTTCGCCATCGGCGTTGGTGCGGTAGCCTTCGTCGTCGCGCTCGGTCCAGCCGGCCTCGTCCAGCAGGGCCGTCGCTTCGGCCACATCGGGTGTGAGATAGGACTCGATGGCCGGGTCGTAGAAGGGGGTGGCCGGGCTCAGGGGTGATTTCGCGGCGGCCGCTTGTCCGTTGTAGACGGCCTCAACAATGGAATCCAAATCGATGGCTTTTTGGACCGCCCGGCGCAACCGAACGTCGTCAAAAGGAGGGCGGGACACGTTGAAGAACAGCGTGTACGGGGTGCCAGCGTTCTGCTCGACAACATAGGAGTATTTCTCGGCGTCCGCGAAGATGGCGGTGTCTTGGCTGGGTACCGCGTCGATGGCATCGACCTGGCCGGATTGCAGTGCACCGGATCGCGTCGAGGCCTCCGTTAGGAACCGGAAAGTCAAGTTCTTGACGTAGGCCGGGCCGTTGCGGCCGGTCAGAGTCTCGGGCGCCCACGCGTAGTCCTCGCGGGCCTCAAGGACGAGGCTTTCGCCTTTGTTGTATTGGCTGACCTTGAACGGGCCGGTGCCGTGGACGGCGGTGCCAGCCTTCAATTCTTCGATTTCGCCGTCGAAGTCCTTCGGGGAAATCGGGGATCCCGAAATGGCCGAAAGGCGTTCCAGGATTCGCACATCGGGCTCTTTGAGGACGATGGCGAACGTGCGGGGATCGATCACCTCCGCCCGTTCGACGTTCACCGCCCACGTGGTCGATTCGACGATGGTCGGGTCTTGCGTCTTGTTCAGATTTAGGACGGCCGCCTCAGCGTCCAGCGTCTCGCCATCGGAAAAGGTGATTCCCTCACGCAAAGTTAGGGTGATGGTTTTCGAATCGTCGGAGATTTCATACGATTCGGCCAGCCACGGATGGTATTCGCCGGCGGCGTCGAGGAACAGGTAGGAATCGAACAGGTTCCGAAGTATCGGTGTCGCGGCGTCTTGGGAGTTGACAAACGGGTTGAAACTCGCTGGCTCAGTCTCGACTCCCCAGGTGAAGTCGGTGGCTGAGGCCGCTTGACCGCCATCGTCGGTGGCAGACGCAGACGGCGAACCGCCATCGGAGGGTTCGCCAGCGCACGCGACCAATGCGACGGGCAAGGACAGGACCGCGGCGATGATCGCGGCGCGATGGATGGGGCGGGTGGGGTGAGCGGGTCTGGACAACGGTGTTCCTTTCGTGGTGGAAATGCGGGTCGCGTGTAGGCCGCAATGGCCGAGGCGAGGCGAGTTCAGGTATGCGGTGCGACTTCGGGTAGCTTGGGCAGGGCCGCCAAAAGGTCGCGGGTGTATGGGTGTTTCGGATGGCCGAACACTTCATCGGCCGGCCCGGATTCGACGGCCCAGCCGTCTTTCATGACTACTACGCGGTCGGCTAAATGGTGGACTACACCCAGATCGTGGGAAATGAAGACCAGAGCCGTGCCTGTCTTGGCCTGGACATCCCCCAACAAATCGAGTATCTGGGCCTGGACTAGGACATCGAGTGCCGAGACGGGTTCGTCGGCCACCAGCACCGACGGTTCGACTATGAGCGCCCGGGCAATGGCGAGGCGTTGGCGCTCACCACCCGAATAGGTCCGGGGAGAGGCGTCCAACGGGACTTCGGTCAGGTTTACCAGGCCGGTGACGCGTTCGATCTTTAGCCGTACCTCGGCCGCGCTCAACCCCAGACCCCGTAGGGGTTCGCCCAGAACCTGGCGCGCCGAGTAGCGGGGATCGAACGACGACAGCGGGTCTTGGGCGATCAGTTGAACCTGGCGCCGCCGGTCCCGGCGTTCGCTATCGGGCAGCGGCGCCCACGGCCGCCCGTGCAGCAATACTCGCCCTGCGCTGGGCTCCAGCAAGCCAACGAGAATGCGAGCGAGAGTCGACTTGCCGGATCCGGATTCACCGACGATGCCGAGCGTCTCGCCCCTGGCCAGGTGGAGTGAGACGGCGCGGACCGCGTGGCAGACGCGCCCATCCGGGGCGGCGAAGTCGCGGGAGACAGACTCGGACCGTAGGACTATCCGGTCGGGGTCGACGGACCGGGCGGGCAGCGGAACGGGCCTGGGGGTGGCGAGGGCCAACCCGCGCGAGGCGGCCGAGGGAACGGCCGCAAGCAATTGGCGCGTATAGGCGGCGTTGGGGGCGGTCAGCACAGCTAGGGTGTCGCCGGCCTCGACCACCTCGCCGTCCTTCATGACGAGCACCTTGTCGCAGATGCGGGAGACAACCGCCAGGTCGTGCGAGACCAGCAGGAGCGCCGTTCCAGTGCGGCGGCGCTCGGCTAACAGATCGAGAATTTGGGCTTGGACCGTCACATCCAACGCTGTGGTCGGCTCGTCGGCCACGATCAGCTCCGGGTTCCCAGCGATGGCCGACGCGATCAGCGCCCGCTGGCGCAGTCCGCCCGACAGTTCGTGGGGATGCTGGCGGGCGCGAAGTTCGGGGTCGGGGATGCCGACATCGTCCAGCAATTCCACAACCCTTTTGGCTCGGGCCGTTCTGGACCCAACGCCGTGCAGCCGCAGCGTCTCCCCGATTTCCTGGCCGATGGCGCGCAACGGGTCCAGCGACACCAAGGCGTCTTGGAGCACCAGACCGATGCGGCCACCGCGAATGGCCCGCCAGCCGTGTTCGCTTAGCCGCAGCGCGTCCCGCCCAAAAACCTCCA